>JBBQQP010000065.1:0-12344 GCA_038215675.1 Chitinophagales bacterium
CCACCAGTTTTTCAAGGTTGGCAAAGGCATTGTCAAAAGTCAATTTTGTTTCCATCTGTTTCCTTTTTAGTTATGGTAGCATATAAAATTTCATTCTTTAAAACGTCCTGCATTTCATCATTTACATTGATCAAGGCCGGGTTGGTAATGATTTTGTGTTGCTGCAACAGTATGGCAAAGCCTTTATTCAAAATGGTTTTTGGACTGCTGCTTTTTATAATCCGGCGATTGTATGCCAGTTTATTTTGCGCCATATCTACCAGGTTTTTTATCCCTGAATAAAAACGTTCTTTTAGTTGAAGCATATCCTGCTCAAAACTCATGTTGTTGTCGATGATGAAGGTTGCCACTTCGGTAGGCGTTTTATGTTGCCGCGCCATTAAATCTACAATGCTGGTATTTCTATCGTGCCCAATACCAGTTAAAACCGGGATCGGAAATGAGGCCACACAATCAGACAATTCAAACGTATTGAAGGATTTAAAATCAATATCCGAACCGCCGCCTCTTGCAATTACCACCACATCA
Organism: Chitinophagales bacterium; assembly: GCA_038215675.1. GTDB lineage: Bacteria > Bacteroidota > Bacteroidia > Chitinophagales > Chitinophagaceae > Ferruginibacter. The sequence goes on from JBBQQP010000065.1 coordinate 529, forward strand.
AACTGCTCGGTTGATGCAATAATTTTTTCCAACTGCTGTATCATTAACCGGCTGGCCGCATCGCCCTGTACCTGTGTTAAAAATTCTTTCACCAAAAAAGCATAACCATACCTGTTGCCTTCAATTATCTCTTTAAAATCTCTTTGCCCATCTGAATTTGGGGCGGTGATGAGTGCAATTTTTTGAAAAACAGTTGGCAGCACCAGCCGGTTATTGGTGGTGGAAAAATTACCATTGCTCATCTGTTTTACCCCTGCATTTTCCTTTATCAGCAGCTCCAGCGTTTGCTTTCTTTCAATCTCCAGTTGACCGATGGCATATGCAAAATCAATGGCCAATACTTCCAGGTCCAAACCGAAACGTTTGTGAAAACGCACCCTAACATAACAGGTAATTTCAAGCCCACTGGCAAATGTTTGCTGGGTTTCCCGTTCAAAATTTTCAACATGGTGGTAGGTATTGGACCAAAAAACACCCTTCATTTCTGAAGTGATGGTATTACCGTCTTTTTCAATAAACTTGAGGAAACACCAACGCTTATCAGAATACTTTTTTACATCGGTTATTTCCGCCTTTATCCAAAAGGTTTTACCTGCAAACCTGTTTTGAATGGTTGCATCAATTTCGCTGATGAGTGTTGAAAGTTTTTGGACGACTGGCATGATGCAATAAAATTAAGCTCTATTCCCGGGGAGTGTAAAATAATTTTTGGATTTAAATTCGTGGTGGCTTCACGGTAAGCGACCGGATGTGCCGAACGTTGGGGCAAGTTTTGTAGGGTGCTTACGTTGAAGTTAATAACCAATTCTTACTCTACCTTTGTAATCAAACGATAAACGATGTTGCCCCTTACGATTACAACGATACAAACGAACCTGGTTTGGGAAAATAAAATTGCCAACCTGCAGGCTTTGGAGAAAAAAATTAATAGCCTTCAGGAAAAAACGGAGATCATTGTTTTGCCTGAAATGTTTAGCACCGGCTTTAGTATGCAGCCTGAATTACTTGCTGAAACCATGGACGGTGAAACGGTCCGGTGGATGAAGGAAGTTGCGTCAAAAAATAAAGTGATTTTAACCGGCAGCATCATCATTGAAGAAGAAGGCAATTTTTATAACCGGCTCATCTGGATGTTGCCCAACGGTCAGTTTGGCGCTTATGACAAACGACATTTGTTTGGTTTTGCTGAAGAAGATAAGCATTATACCGCAGGAAATAAACGGCTGATCGCCTCCGCCAAAGGATGGAAAATTAACTTGCAGATATGCTACGACTTGCGGTTTCCGGTATGGGCAAGAAACCGGGTAATGGAGGTAGACAATTCACCAAAAGAAAGCGTTTCCATTGAATTGCCGACAAACGAACTAACCCCGGAATATGACATTTTAATTTATGTAGCCAATTGGCCCGAGCGAAGAAATCATGCCTGGAAAACCCTGTTGTGTGCAAGGGCCATCGAAAACCAGTGCTATGTAATTGGCGTGAACAGGGTGGGCCGGGATGGCAACAATATCAATCATAGCGGCAATAGTTTGGTAATAGATCCATTGGGAGAAGTGCTGTACCACATGGCTCAGGACGAAGATATATTTACAATTACTTTAGAAAGAGAACATTTACAGGACGTGAGAAATAAATTTCCTTTTTGGAAAGATGGAGATTATTTTAGTTGGCGTTAGCCCCGGATTTATCAGCTTTTTCAATTGATTGGCGGATCATTCCTTTTACGATCTCCATCTTTCTGTCAATATTATTAATAATGCCCGCAGCCGTTGGAGGAATAAAAATATCAGGGCTAACGCCCCGTCCATCTTTAGGCACATGATTAAACTGCACAATTTTAAAAAGCGGAAGTCTTACCCGTAGTTTGGTAACAGGCAAGGTAATATCGGGTATCATAATACCGCTGTTGCCATGCCATCCGCCGCCCGTTTCTTCACCTACCAGCTTCACATTTGGCTGTGCCTTCACCGCATTACAGAAAAGGGTGGATGCAGAAAAAGTCGGCCCGCCTATCAGCACGTATACGTTGCCGTTAAAGTGGTGCCTGTTTACGGGATGGTAATAGTGCCGTTCCCAATAGCCAAAATGATATTTACCATCCCGCTGTTTTTTAGTTAGAAAAAGCATTGCGATATTGCTAAAAAATCCCTGTTTAATATATTTGGAATAAGGGGCAAGGCTTTTTGAAATGGCGTAGGAACTATCCGCCACTTTAAATTTGCTGTTGCGTATGAATTTGGTGAGCTTCACATACATTTTTACATCTCCGCCACCATTACTTCTGAGGTCAATGATCAGGTTTTTTATTTGTTGCTCACTCAAATTTTTAAATGATTTTTTAAAGAACGATCTCAGGTGCCTGCCACCACCGACTGAAAATGTATTCAATGTTAACGTGGCTGTTTTCATACTGCTGTCAATTTTCAACGAACGGGCACTTTCTCTCTTTTGCAGTTGTATTTCTTTCCGCGGCGTTTTTGGTACCCTGGCTATTTTGGGTTTCTTTTTGGTAGTATCAACTACTGGCTGGTACATCGGTAAAAAAACGAATTTTTTATTTCCAATACTGTCAATATACCCAACCCGGTAATTTTTATACATGCCAAATATGTTGCGGTGATAATAGGGAAAATTACTACTTAGGCGGCTGTAGTTTACATTGTCTGCGTAACCATCCAGCGGCAAAGAAAGAAACATCTGTTGAATCAGCTGATGATTGGGAATGTTATTGATAGATGTAAGCAGGGTTCCCTTTTTGAATATCGAATCTTTACGATTAAGGTTGCCGGTTACCAGTATGCTATCGCCCCATATTTTTACCTGTAATGGAAAAGATGGTATGCGTTTGTTTTTAATAAATTTATTCCAGTTTTTACTCATCCCGAGGCTGGTGTGACCGCAATGAATTTTATGGGTGAGTGGTGCAAGCACTTTCCAGCCAAACTGCAACTCAGTCATAGAATCAGCAATATTATTATAAAGACTATCAAAATAATAGTTCATACTATCCCGGGGGGTATACCAATAAAGCGCCGGATGCTTTTTTTCCAGCACATTCCTCAACAGGGAATAATCCTGTTGCAATTCCTGTTTAGTAAACTTTCTGTTGGGGTCGTAATTTTTATTGCTGACGGCACAGGAGAAAAGAATGGTACAAAAAAGTAAACCTATAAAACAACGGACCATATGCATAGCGGAATTTTCAATAATGATGGTGAAGATAAGTTGCTATTTTGATTTTGGAATTCCATAATTGTTAATATGTGACATTGAAATTGTTGCGCTAATTTCAATCCTGCGGATTTATTAAATATAATGTTTGCTGTGCAACGATTATCAGTATCTTTTTGTCATATCAATCAAAAACCTAAATTATGAAGTATTTACTCCTATTATTCACGGTCGTTTTATTTGGACCGATTGCTTTTTCACAGGATATAATTTTTAAAAGAAATGGCAGCCAATTGAAAGGAAAGGTTGTAGAAATTGGTACCAGTGAAGTTAAATATAAGCTTCCTGACAACCAGGATGGACCATTGTATTCTGTGGATAAAAATACCATCAGCAGAATTGTCTATGCGAATGGGAGGGAAGAAAATTTTACCAACGATATAAAAGACCCTGAGAATTATTCGGGGCAACTGAGAAGAGCAATCAAATTTGATTTTTTAGCTCCATTGATTGGGTACTCACAATTTAGCTATGAACAAAGTACCGGTGTAGGCAAAAGTTATGAAGTATCCCTTGGTATTATTGGCCTTGGCAAGAGCACACAATTAAGCTATTATGATAATACCTTTCAAACTGTAAAAAGAAAACAAGCAGGAGTATTTGCTTCTGCTGGCTACAAGTTTAATAAATGGCCGGATTTTCTGTTTGGCCGAACAAGATTTACGCATATCATGCAGGGTTCTTACGTAAAGCCTGTTTTTTACCTGGGGCATTATAGTGAAAATCAGCTTATTTATAAAAATGCCACGAACAGTTATGTAGTGGATAAACAAAAGGTGACTTTTGGTGCATTACAGATAGAATTTGGCAAACAATGGGTTTTTGGTGAAAAATTCCTGATGGATTTTTATTGGGGGTTGGGGTATGGAGCAGATAATAAAAACAAAAATGGTGAGGGTTATTATGGTGATGAGAGTTCTTCCTTCAATTATGCAAATGCAAGACTTGGAAACAGTCCTGGCTTTTCGACAACCTTTGGATTAAAGGCGGGGCTGTTGATTAAATAGATGAGACTACAATGCATTATACGGATGATCTCCACATAATGCATTGCTCCTTTTATTTTAAAAAATGAGTAAATTAAATGTTTCCGTATCTTTTTCCAACGGGCTTCTTTCTGCAGTTTTATGTATTGCGTACTTTGCAATAAACACATTCACTCATCAACACAATTTTATGGTTGATCAGCTTTCCATATGGTTCCAGCCTTGTGCTACCAACTTGTGTTTGTTACCACCTCTGGTTAAAATATGCGTGCCTTCATCCGGATCGGTCATATAGCCAATCACGCTGATCTGCTCATTCAAAACAATCTTATCATAGTCGGTTTGTGCCAGTGTAAATAACAGCTCATAATCTTCTCCACCACTTAAGGCACAGGCTGTAGGATCCAGTTCCAGCTTATAAGCAAACTGGCGGGCATCTTCATGAATGGGTATTTTTTCTTCGTAAATAATACAACCGAGATTACTTTGCTTACAAATGTGAAGGGCTTCGCTACTCAACCCGTCACTTACATCTATCATAGACGTTGGAGTAATTTCATTGCCTGCAAAAAATTCGATGATATCCTTTCTTGCTTCGGGTTTTAATAATTTACCCACAATATACGCCTGGTCTTCCAGGTCGGGCTGGGAGCCGGTTTCTGCAAATATTCTCTTTTCCCTTTCTAAAATAGTCAGCCCTAAAAATGCAGCTCCTACAAAGCCGCTTACACAAAGCAAATCACCTTTTTGAGCGGTACTTCTTTTTACATATTTATCCGGAGCTACTTCTCCAATAGCTGTTATTGATATTACAAATCCTTTTTGAGAAGAGGTGGTGTCACCACCTACGAGGTCTACGTCATATTTTTCACATGCAGCATACACACCTTCGTAAAACTCGTCCATTGCCTCCAGGCTAAACCGGTTACTGAAAGCTATACTCAAAGTGATGTGCGTAGGAATGGCGTTCATCGCATAAATATCACTCAGGTTTACAATTACACTTTTATACCCGAGATGTTTTAGCGGTGTATACATCAGGTCAAAATGAATGCCTTCCACCAGCATATCGGTAGTAATGACTGTTTGTTTGCCAAAATGATCAATCACCGCGGCATCATCTCCCACGCTTAAAATGGTAGAGGCTAATTTAATTTCGTTGTTTTGTGTCAGATGATCAATCAGACCAAATTCTCCAAGGGATGATATTTCTGTACGCTCTTCACTCATTTGATTTATTGTTTTTCTTTCGTATTTATAGTTTTCGAATCTTTTGCAAACCATATTAACCGGCAGATCTATATAATTGGAGCCGCTATTTTACAACTGTTTTTGATGGTTGATGATTGCCAGCATTTCATCATGAATTTTTCCATTCGTAGCAAGCAGTTGCGGCTGATAAACTGAATAATCACTTCCGGAAAAATCTGTTACTTTACCCCCGGCTTCCTCTACTATTAAAAACCCTGCTGCACTATCCCACGCATTTAATTCATGTTCGTAAAAACCATCAAACCTTCCGGCTGCCACCCAACAAAGATCAAGTGCTGCGCTTCCAAGTCTTCTAACAGCTACACCATTTCTGATCAACCAGTCAAACACCTCCAGTGGTCCGTATAGTGTATCCGGGTATGTATAGGGAAAGCCTGTTGCAAGGCAGCTTTTTATCACCTCATTCTGTTGGCCTACCATAATTTTTTTATCATTCATAGTGGATCCCTTTCCCTTTTCCGCAAAGAAAAATTCGTTCATCATAGGATTGTACACTGCGCCCATAATAATTTTTCCGTTATGCTCAAGGCCAACGCTTACACAACATATTGGAATCCCATTGGCGAAATTGACGGTACCATCAATTGGGTCAATGATCCATTTATATTCACTGTCCATGATAATTTCGCCTGATTCTTCACTCAATATAAAATGCCCCGGAAAATCCTGCTGAATGATTTCAAAAATTGCCTTCTCTGAGGCATGATCAGCTTCTGTAACCGGATTATTGCTACCTTTTTTATTGGTAATCTTAAACTCCCCATTAAAAAACCGCAGCAGTTCTTTTGCACCAGCCTCGGTTGCCTTTAACAAAGTATTTTTTATCATTTTGCAAAGATAAGCAGGGATCTGCCGGTAATTTTACTAAACCTCTCCCTTAAGTAGAATTGTTGATTATTTAATTTTTTTATGTCATCCCCATTAAAAAGTACTATTCACGCAGGACTAAAGGCTTAGAAAAATAACTCTTTGCAAATTCCAAATAATTGGTTCTAGCCAAATAAAATTGACTTCAAATGATCATAATATCACAAATTGCGAGGTAAGTCATCGACATTATCAGGTTCATCAATAATGTGTTTTATTGTTTCACTTCGCTTTCTAATAAACATCTATAATCTCCATTCCACCTCAGCATCTCTGGCCAAAAGAAAACAATTTTGAATAGTGCCATAAAAAATCTTATTTCGTTCACCAAACCGGTCTTCTTGAAGCTTTCTGTCATCATAGTAAATTATAACGTAAAATATTTTCTTGAGCAATGCCTTTGCTCAGTTACCAGAGCGTGTAAAGATATTGACACTGAAATTTTCGTTATTGATAATCTATCGACTGATGGTAGTAAGGCTTATTTACACGGAAAGTTTGAGAAAGTAAATTTTATTTGGAATACAGAAAATGTTGGTTTTAGTAAGGCAAATAACCAAGTATTAAAACTAGCTACCGGAGATTTTATCCTGTTTTTAAACCCCGATACCATTTTGGCTGAAGATTGCCTGGCAAAGTGTCTAGCCTGTTTTCAAAATGACAATTATATCGGTGCAGTAGGCATCAGGATGATCGATGGGAGTGGAAACTTTCTAAAGGAAAGTAAGAGAGGTTTTCCATCGTCATTTACGTCATTGTGCAAACTTTCTGGGCTGACAGTACTGTTTCCAACTTCAAAATTTTTCGCTGGCTACTACCTCGGGCATCTTGATCAGCATAAAAACCACGAAGCAGATGTGTTGTCTGGGGCTTTTATGATGATTCGTAAATCGGTACTGGATAAAACCGGCGGGTTCGATGAGCAGTTCTTTATGTATGGAGAAGATATTGATTTAAGCTACCGGATTCAAAAAGCGGGGTACAAAAATCTTTATCTGGCTGAAACTACCATGATACATTTTAAGGGCGAAAGCACAAGAAAAGGAAGCCCGGATTATATAAAATTGTTTTATGGTGCAATGAACATATTTGTAAAAAAGCATTCAGGAGGCACCACTGCAAGTATATACGGGTTTTTGATTCAAATTGCAATTGGCATGAAGATTTTTATTTCGGCTATTCTCAACCAGCTCCGGTCAGCACTTTGGCACCCACAAGTATCAAATAAAAATGAAAAATATTTAATCATCGGCGACAAAAACCGGTTTGCCTTTGTTCAATCCATTCTACATAAAAACAATATTGGCAGTTTGCTATACGCCGGAAAAGATCCGGGTGATTTAACAACAGAAAATAGGGCTGAATATTTGGAGAACTTATCCAATGTTTTAAGGGATCATCATATCAAGGGAATAATTTTTTGCATGAATGATTTTACTGCCAAAAAAACCATTGCATTAATAGAGCTTTTACCAACGAGCACTGATTTTAGATTTCATTATGCGAATACGCTTTGTATAATAAGTAGCAGCCGAAGAGATTCTGTCGGCGATATCATTGCTTATTAACTATGAAAAAGCCATCCCTTCCGGAATGGCTCATCTTTACTAACCCATCAAATCAAAAAATTTTAAGAAGCCATATTTTCTGCAATCTTAGCTCTAATTTTTACCTCAATTTCTTTTGCCATTTCCGGGTTATCACTTAGTAATTGTTTTACCGAGTCTCTGCCCTGGCCCAGCTTGTTGGTATCGTAACTAAACCAACTGCCGCTTTTTTGAACAATCCCTAATTCCACACCCATATCTATAATTTCGCCTGTTTTAGAAATACCTTCTCCAAACACAATATCAAATTCTGCGTGGCGAAATGGAGGCGCTACTTTATTTTTTACCACTTTTACCTTAATGCGGTTACCAATCACTTCATCTCCATCTTTTATCTGGGCCATCCGGCGAATATCCAGCCTTACGGAAGCATAAAACTTGAGTGCATTGCCACCGGTGGTAGTTTCGGGATTACCAAACATTACACCAATTTTCTCTCTCAACTGGTTAATAAATATGCAACAGCAATTGGTTTTAGAAATTGTTGCAGTTAACTTACGAAGTGCCTGGCTCATCAACCTTGCGTGTAAGCCCATTTTGCTATCGCCCATTTCGCCTTCCAGTTCGCTTTTGGGAACCAACGCCGCAACTGAATCTATTACTACCACATCTACTGCTCCGGATAATATTAAACGATCTGCTATTTCCAAAGCCTGCTCACCGTAATCCGGTTGAGAAATAAGCAGGTTGTCAATATCTACTCCCAACTTTTGTGCGTATGCGCTATCAAAAGCATGTTCTGCATCTATAAACGCACACATGCCACCCTTCTTTTGTGATTCTGCAATTACATGTGTAGCAACTGTTGTTTTACCGCTACTTTCCGGCCCGTATATTTCAATCACCCTTCCTTTTGGTAAACCGCCAATTCCAAGTGCCACATCCAATCCCAGCGAGCCGGTAGATATAACTTCCTGCTCAACATGGGGCTTATCGCCCATTATCATTACCGATCCTTTACCAAAATCTTTATCGATTTTGTCCATTGTTAATTTGAGCGCCTTCAATTTTTCTGCATTACTCATCGTTGTAGTTTTATTAAGTGATGTATCTGATTTTATGTTGTAAATGTAAACTGCGAACCAAAGATAATAGCTTTCTTTTATTAACACTAATTATTTTAGTATTTTTTAGTAAATTTTTTAGCCAAACTTTTGTTATTCGAAAAACCCCATTCCAAAAATCAGGAACAGGGCAAATTCGAGCACAAATGATAAAATAGACTCAGTATGTTTTATATCCCACAAGTTGGACGGATGAAAACGGGCGTAAAATATTTTATTCTTGGGTTTATAGCGATTCTGTCGAATCATTTAGGCTCTACAAATAGACAATACTTTTGTCGTTCTAACAATACCACAAAGTGGTACCTTTTATAACTCTATGTTTAATTTTTTTAAGTTTTTATGGTTATTTCATTAAACATATTAATATTTTTACTTCTTTATCTAAATTATCGGTTGATGTAGTAATCTTTAGATCAATATGCTGAATCATTTTATGAATTGGTAAAAGGAATTCCTGATTTTGCTATGGCTTGGTATTTAGTCCCACTAAAAGCATAAATCCCTGGATGCATAAGTCAAAAGTATCCCTTTCCTGGAAAAAATTTTCGATATAACAAATATCAAATGCAGGAAGGTACTTATCCTCTATCATCTACAGATCAATTGGTAAATAATGGAAAGTTGCACTTAATTGAAAAGGAACTGTAGGAGATAACATCATCGGAGAGATTTTACGTTTTAAGTATCCAGTATTTTAAACGCCATTGAAAGCTTGTTATCCGGCAATTGCTTTGTTACAAAATCTGATTTTGCTTTCGTTGGAAAATACCAACTAAAATATTATTCATATTAAAAAAGCAAGTGGCAGAATTTAACAGTTAGAATGCTAAGATAAAACGTGTTAAGTTTTTTAAAACCAACAATTTAAAAAATCAACTATTAAAGCATACTAATATACTTCCAATCATGATCGTTTACACATAATTCCGGCTTAACAGTTTTTATACCTGGGAAAACTGCCGCTATATTGCAGCCTAATGACCATCGGGTTCAGAAAAATCAAAATATTATTTCGAAGAAATACTCGCTTTTTGCCCTTTTAAAAGGCTAAAATCCAATGTTAAATAATTGTTACCTGGCAATAAAAATCATGCTTTCCATTTGCAAAAAACTTAACCTTTGCAAACTAAAAGGTTAACGTATGAATTGGGAAATAATTAGCAACGAACGATCTTCTTTGCTCGAATACAGGTTAATCGATCACAATGATTGCAAAGTAATTATCAAGTATAATCCAAAGCACCAATCAGCGAGGATTAGCTGCGGTGGCCATCATCGTTTATTTTTTCTGGAAAGTGCAGGTTCATTGAGCGGCAAAACGGTATTTAAAAATGAATATGGGATGGAGATCGGGAATTTGGTTCATGATAAATTTCATCCAAAGGAAGGTTCGCTGGTAATAGATGCCAAAAAATATCAATACCAGCTTCAAAATGGCCAAGACCCTGAATTGTTGATTTTTGAAGGTAATGCAAATACCCAACTGGCAAATTGTAGTATACCACTACAACAAAACTCTCCTCAAATTAATGCAAACACCATTGCACAAACAGTTAATAACAACTGTTTCTTGCTGGGACTTTGCTGGTATTTACTTTTACCACATGCAATAGAAAATGTGGTAAAATTCGCTAACGCATAATTTTACCCGGTTCATTATAAATCATATTTAAGTTTAACGCCGGTAGAAGAGCCGGCGTTTTGTATTTACTTATTTTCTTATCTCGTTTATCTCTAACAGAACGCTTGTTCTTCGTCCATTTACATCTGGGTTAATACCTACAGTCATTAAAAAATCACCGGAATAAATTTTTTTTTTCAGCTCCAATTGAAGAACGAACTCCTGGATATAAATTGATTTCCTTCACTGTATAATTCTTACCTGAATCCAATCCTTTTAAGGGTATTGGTTTGGGTGATGCCGATGGCATAAAGCAGGTATTTTCGGGAAACTGTTTTTCCCAGCCAGAACTGCCAAAAATTACTTTTTCTGTAAGATTATCTGACGAAACAGTATGGTCACCCAGTCCAATTACATAATTTAGCGTGAATGTATCCACAGCAAAATTCTGAGCCAACCAGGTACACCAATAACCGGGAGTAATTCCCGCAGCCCCGGGAATAAATTTTGTTTGCGAGGTATCAGTTCTTTGCTCTAAAATTTTTGTCAGTGATGGCTTTGGGTTGGTGCAATTTGTAAATGTTAACACTACGAGAACCGATAGTTGAAATACTAATAATTTTTTCATACTACTTTGTAATTACGTGCTTTTAATAAAGTTACGTTTTCGACTAAGTAGTATTTCAAGCCTTTAATTGGCAAAGCAACAATTCGCAATTAAAAGTGCACCGCAATTCAATAAATAGGCATGTACCATTCGTTTTAAAGGTTGCATTAAAATTGATGTGACCGGGTTTTTAATCTGGTTTTAAAAAATTATTTTTCTGTTTCAGCTTCAAAATTTTACCTGTAAGTTTTTTGATTTCACACAGATACCATGGGTTTAAATTATACTCTTTCGTTATCAGATTGCTTTATCTAATATCTATCGGGCATTAATAATTATTGAAGCGGCATCCAACCCTTCAGTAATTGCTTTCAATTTTATTTCCCCTGCAGTTTTGCCTGCTTTTACAATCACCATGCATCTGCCCTGCCAAGCTTTGCGTTCCGGAGCCAGGTAACTCTCCAGGCTTTGTGGATTGGCGTTTCCCACTCCTATTATTGTACCCGGGCCATCTATTTCAAATCTAACTTTGTTTTCTGCCAATGGATTTCGGAT
>JBBQQP010000066.1:0-12168 GCA_038215675.1 Chitinophagales bacterium
AATGCCCCTCTATAGGTTTGTATGCCCACACTCCAATCTATGAAAGAACCCAATACATTGCGTTTCAAAAAGCCGGCATCGTAGCCAAATCGGGGATTGCGGTCCTTATCATACAAAGTGCTGAACGATAGGCGGGAGCCACTACCCGCAACGTTTTCATTCCTGATCTGTGCCGCAATTTTTTTTGTACTGCTCATGTTTACTTTCCCTCCCAAAGGAAAGATATCTTTGGTGATTACAACAACATCTACAGAGTCGGTACAATTTTGCACCGTATCAATTAAGATTCGTGCATCCTGTATGTAAATCTGGTCCCTTAAGTGACGCTCATTATCTGCTATTAAATATGGATGAATTTTATCGCCATTTTTAAAGAAGAGATTATTTTTGACGACCTTAACCAAAGTGCTTTTATGAAAACCATTTGCGATGATCGCACCAAAACTATTTTTGTAGACAGTCGTATCAAAAATATTGCGTTCAAATCCTAGTCTTAGTATTCGTATGGTACGAATTGTTTTTCCAGAATAAACAATAAATGGATTAACTACTTTGACTGCATTCGGATCTGGATCTAAATCGCTCGTATGAAGTGACTTCCCCAACTTACCTAACAGGCCTTTCTTTTTAGCCAGAAAAAAAATATCACTACTGTCTTTACCCTCCTGTGCAAAAATCCACGAGTTGAGCAACGAAAACATAAGTATCAATAAAACAAGAGGCACAGCCTGTTTTGTCATATTATTATTGAAGATTTTAATGTCTAAAGGTATTTAATAAACGTGTAAAATGCGTTATAAACAAATGGAAGTAATGCATACCGTTTTCAAGTAAAATAATTAGGTTTGGCGATACTACTTCAATTATGATGAATTGATTCTCCCTTTACTTTACCATGACCTGGTTATTTTCTTTATCCAGCTTCCATAAAAAAATTTAAAAAATCAACTTAATAATGTATCCTAAACTTTGAGATCCACTAGCTTTATCAATTTGCTGTTTTTCCAAATCATCTTTTCATCAAACATATTTACGCAGATTTATTTGCCTTTTTTAATCTGGATATAAATTGTTTAATCAGCTCAAAATCCCTTTAACATAATTTTTGAAATTTAAACATAAAAAAGAGTCATCGTTAAAAATGGTTGACTTAGCTTTGCGCCGCAAACCAGAAATCATGAAATGTTTTCTGTTGCTCTAACGGAGGCTTGCAAATGTGAATTGCCTGGTTTTTTAAAATTAATCCGGCAATAATATTTAGTAAACTAAAAATAGAGATATGAAAAGTGATACATTGGGTATGGGTACCCCTATCAAAAATGAAGAATTGAAAGCGTTACTAAAAGAGACGAAAGAAACTGTTGCAAGGGATGTAAAGCAAGAAGACACGAACCGCAGTTTTGGATCTATCGACCTCTGGAACCGTCAAAAAAGACAGCGCACTTCCAGGGAAATGAGAAGGTGGTTTAATTAGTAAGTTGATTTTGTTTAGAACCAAAATAATTCATTTCAGATTTTATAAGCATGGCTGAAGCCGTGCTTATTTTTTTGTGCCCAATGTAAACTGTTTAACTTACGCCGGAATCCTTCACTGCATAAACAAAATAGACCAGATTTTGTAATGGTTATCAATTATTTTAATTTACAGTAGTATGATACAAGCATATAATTTTATTGCCTCCTGGCAATTATTTCCCGAAAAAGGTACCTATGAATTTGGTAACCGGCCCAAGTCGGGAATTTATAAAATTGAAGCCACCCAAAATAAAAAAGAAATAGCCATTAGCATGAACTGGGTTACTTTGGAAAACCAAGCTTTTGCTTCTTCATACGCTTTAAATGCAGATGGAGAATTGTTTTTGTTGGAAGACAAAGAAACTGCAGATAGTGTGAAGGCAAATTTCATTGATTCACTGAATTTTGAAGTAACATTTTTAAAAGATGAGCAACCGGTAATAACCGTATTAAATGAACTTATGCCCAATGGTTATTTAAAAATAACCCAGAGAGGCTCCAACGCTGCCGGTAATGACTATACGAATACTGAATTTTATCACAAGCAACTGAGCGTAATGCCCTACTCTACTTCTGTTAGTGGTGCTGTTATTAAGGCAACAGAGGAAGGTGTAATTAGGCATAAAGCACTTACCGCAATGGAGGAGCAAACAAATATGCAACTCAACCAGATACGAAAGCAAATAGAGCTGTTGGCCATACAAGCCCAGGAGATTCAAATGCGCAAAGAGTTGAGCATGATTATCTATGGAGCCAAACTAAGTTTTGTGCCTGTAATTGGACACACTTATTACCTCTATGAAAAAGCAGATGCGTCTCATGTATTGTCTTTGATTAGCGCTAAAGAATACGGTGGTGGATCCGGGCCTTATAAAAAATTTGTTGCCCCGGTAAAACTGCTGGCAGACCACACATGGATGGAAGTGTAATATCATTCACTAAATTTGTTTCACCACAAATAACACAATTTTGGTGGTGAAACAAATTGGATGGTGAAACTAAGTCTAATCGTCGCCCATTGCTGCCCGCTTCATTTCTGTTGCCACACTCTGGCCCAGGTACTTTTCGATTAAATTATGAACCAGGTATATAACCGGGGTGAGTAGCATTGCCATAAGCGCTTTATACAAATAATTTACAGTGCCTACTGCCAGAAATAAAGTAAAGGGCCATTCAAAATCGCCCTTATTGGAACCTACCCTGCTGCCAATATAAAAAGCTATGAATAAAACTACATAACTGTAAATAAACTGGGAAACAAGCGTTGAGCCTGTGGCCCTGATCCAAAGCCCCTTTTCGCCGGTTACCTTTTTAATTTTATGAAAAACAAACACATCTACCAACTGACCAATGATGAATGCGGTTAATGAACCAATTATAATTCTTCCCCCTTGCCCTAATACTGACTGGTAAGCTTTCTCCATATCGGGAATACCTGAACCTGTTTTACTGGTGATAAAAAAATCTGCCGGAGTAAGCGACATGGCGCCGTAAAAAATCAAAAAAGCAAAAACGATTAATCCAGCTGTTAAATAAGATAAGAACCTTACGCCACGCTGTCCATAATACTCATTGATAAGATCCGTCATAATAAAAACAACGGGCCATAATAATACGCCGGCTGTAAGATTCAGTGACAGGAGATTGCCGAAAAGATGAATAGATAATGGCTCCATGCCAATTGTTTTTTCAAGTGAAAATATCTTCACCCCAATGATTTCGGCAATTAATGCATTGGCAATAAAAAAGCCACCTAATATGATAAATAATTTAGTGGCTTTATTTTTTAAAATTGTTTGTATCATCTGTAATCAATAAAGAAAAAAATAATAAAACTGAAATAATAGAATAATGAAGTTAGCAATAACAAGCCATTGGGGTATTTGTTTCAGCCTTTTCGAACGCAGCAAAATAAGTGCGACCAAACAAAAGATGACATTGATAAAAATTGCGAGCTGCCCCAACACCACCAACGACCCGGTAACAAATGGCAAGGGGGATATATTATCATCTACCTTCACCTTTTTATTATTTATATCAACATACCTCAGGATAATAAAGACAATGAAACTTAAATTACAAATAAAAGTGAGCTTAGAAAACAGTTTCATAATAAGGCATTTAATCTGCTAAAGGTTTAATAATATCAGGTTAGAATAGCAACATCCATTCAATATTAACTACCACAATATGCCACAATACAACAATATAACCATTTAGCAATTAACCATTCTTTCCTTTCAGCATGGGCACAAAAGAAAAATGTTCAAAAGCTTCTTCACTTACAGAGCCATCAGCATTTTTGGTAATGCGCAACATACGTTGAACTTCTCCTTCATCAACCGGTATAATCATTTTACCACCAGACTTTAACTGTTCAATTAATTTTGGGGGAATAAAGGGAGCTGCTGCAGTAATGATTACTTTATCAAAGGGAGCAAAGGTTGGAAGGCCTTCATAGCCATCGCCAAAAAAGAATTTTAAATTGGGATATTTACTTTTAAAAATGTATTGTTTGGTCTTTTCAAATAATACTTTTTGCCGCTCAATTGTAAATACTTTTACGCCCATTTCTGCCAGCACTGTTGCCTGGTATATACTGCCGGTGCCAATTTCCAAAATTTTATCATAAGGTTTTACCTGTAACAATTGGGTTTGGTATGCTACCGTGTAGGGTTGTGAAATCGTTTGCCCTTCGCTGATTGGGAATGCCCTGTCTTCATAAGCAATTTCATCAAAAGCGCTGTCCAAAAAAAAGTGGCGTGGAATAGTATTGATTGCAGCAAGCACTGCTTCATCTGTAATTCCCTTGTCACGTAAAATATCAATTAGTTTTTTACGCAATCCCTTGTGGCGGTATGAATCTTCGTATTTTCTCATGCAGTTTTAATCAAAACATTAACTTCATTATCAACAATTGTTTTATGCATTCGTGAAGCGAAATTAAGCTTGAGTAATTGAATTATAATATTAGGGTAAATAAATTTAGATAACCGGGCATTTTTCATAATCTCCGATTCTAAATTAATTGTAGGTAGGCATATGATTGTCAAAAAAATTATCTACCCCGCTGTTCCACTTATCAAGCCATTGCCCCCTGGTTTCGAACAACAACTTGCTATTGTTATTGTATGTTTTAACGCCATTGTTTACTTCCTTTACCGCATTGTTGTAAGCGTTCACTTCCTCTTTGCCTGGTTCTGACTTTTTTTCAAACTCTTTTTGTATTTTACCAAAGGCCTCCTGTTTCATCAGGTAATCAGTAATAGCAGGCATTTTCTCCGTGGCTTCTTTTACATAAAATTCAAGTAATCTTTTGCAGTTTGTTACAATTGAATTGTCGCCTTTAAATGCAGCTAGTTTTGCTAATTTTTCCAGGCCTGCCTGAGAATATTGTATTAAAGTAGTTCTACTTTGCTCAATGGCATTGATATTCTTCTTTTCAACTGCATCTATCAGGTACGACTCCTGTTTGTAGCTTTTAAAAAAGATCAGGTAGATTGGATTGTAGTAATCGTACGTTTCTCCTACCTGCTTCATCATGTCATCAATGTCGTCATGACTATCTACGAGGTTTACATTATGTGCTGTCGCAAATTGCCGGGTTACCACATCCAGTGCACTGCTTGCATCATCCATCTTCTTATCAACCATTTCCTTTGCCAGCATATAAGCTTCCATTAAGTCATAAGACTGTTCAGAAATTTCTTCCATGTTTACAATTTTACTGTAATCTTCGTTGAGCGCATTATAGTAAAGTTTCATAAAACTTACAGCAGAATCCCGAAGTGATTTATCATTTTTAAAAGAAGGCATACCACTGATATTCATCCGGCTATCCTGTATTTCGTCCAATAGTTTGGATTTAAGACCTTCCACTTTTTTTGCTTTTTTACCGTGTGAAGATGCGCTGTTGTAAGCCAGAAATCTTTTGGCAATGGTTTGATGCTGTTTGCTGATAAAACTAATATAGGTGCCAGGATTTTCGAAATCCTGAGCAATGGTTTTTTCGGAAAGAAAGAATAGAAAAAGCACAAGGCTGATTGAAAGGGAAAGTTGTTTCACAATTTTATTTTTTAGGGTTTATAAAAGGGATAAATTGAACAGCGTCAGCAATTTTACTTAAGCCAATCCTGCATTATTTTATAACATTCGGCAATATAGGCATCATTTGATATTTGTTTAATTTTTATTTCATTTACGGATTTACTTTGCGCTGTATTGTATGCGGCTCTTTCTTTATCCATGTTGTTATTGTATGCGCTGAATGCGGTATTTTCGATACTATCCGCATCAATCATCTTAAACATACTGGTAACATTTTCATAATACGCAGCATAGGCACTCCATTGCAGGGGAATACTTCTAACATCGAATCGACCTTTAGACCATTCGGTAAATTTTGAAATAGCAGAAAATGTAACATCAGTTTTTACCCTTGCTTTGCTTTTCATATTTACTTCGTCAAAATTTATAGCAGGCAATGCAGTATAAATGGCAGGTTTTGAATTATCCGGCTGCAAAGATGAGATTGTTCCCTTTTCCCTAAACCGGTCTATTGAATAAATATCCGGTAAGTCGATATCAGGTATTACACCTCTCCATTGGGTAGTAGAGCCATCAATTCGGTAAAATTTCCCCTCGGTAACTTTTACATAACTCTCATATTTTGTCGTCTTTGAAAAATTACCTGTGGTATCAAGCGGCAAAATAATTTGGGATGAACCCTTACCATAAGTAGGGCTTCCTACAATCAAAGCCCTGTGGTAATCTTGTAAAACGGCAGCAACCAACTCTGATGCAGAAGCACTCATGGTGTTAATCATCACCAGCAATGGGCCATCATAAATTGTACCCCTGTTGCGATCCCTTAAGAAATGCACCTTACCTGTTTTTTCCTTTGTAGAGGCAAGTGAACCCTCATTGATAAAAATTCCTGCAAGCTCCAGCGCTTCGCCCAATGAGCCGCCACCATTGTACCGTAGATCCAGAATTAATCCTGCAATTGAATCCTTTTTTAATTTCACTACTTCCTTTGCCAGGTCATTTGAACAACCATTTCCTTCAGACTCTTCCCCTTCCTTTACATAAAACCCTGGTAAAGTGATATACCCTATTTTTTTAGATCCATCTAAAACATAACTTTTAACAATGCCTTCTTCATCTGTTATTTTTTCTTTTTCCAGTTGCACAGCTTTTTGGATGCCGGCGAGCGTTCTTACCGTTATAATTATTTTTTCATTACTGCTACCTTCCAATATACCGCTTAACCTTTCAGGATTGGTTTCAGACAAAATCAGTTCAGGCTTGTCACCGGATTTAATTTTTAAAATAATATCACCCTTGTGCAATTCGCCATTTCGCCAGGCGGCGCCGCCCGGCACCAGGTAACTAATTATCCACTCGCCCTTGTCATTTTCGTCTACTTCAAACCCTACAGAATATTCCAGTCCGCTCATTTCCGTGTCAAATATAGATTTTGTATCAGCGCTCATGTAATCAGAATGCGGATCGTAACACCAGGCGATCGCAGAAAGGTAATCGTTCTCCATCTCCTTGTTATCCTGAGAAAGTTCAGCTAGTTTATTTTGCACCCATCCCAGCTCCCGCTTTTTTACTTCGCCCCTTGCCTTTATTTCAAGTAAATTAAAGTTAGCAGGCAACACAGGCATTTTTGTGTTAAACTGGGCACTATCCATCGCTTTATCAGTAATTAACCGGATTACCTGCCATTTTAAATACTGTTGCCAATTTTGATATAGTTGCTTATTGTCGGTAGCATAGGCTGTAAAAGGCGAGCTAATATTATCCTCTTTTGAGAAATTGAAGGGTTTCGCAAGAATTGCGTTTACGAGGCTATCGGCCCTCATTAAAGCTGATTTATACAAGCTTATACTTTTATCGTAGAAGTTCCAGTCAGTACCAAGCAGCTCATCATCTAATTTTTTACTAAAAAGGCCAAGCTGAAGTGCATCACTGTTTGAAAAAAGGAGTTTATCATCATCCAGTAACTCCATCCATCGATTGTACAACCGGATAGAATTCGTATCATTCCATACAAGGGGCTGATAATGATTTTGCTCCATGAACCGCCGGAGAGAAATTACTTTCCGATGTAACACATCTGAACTTGCTTGCTGCGCCTTTACAGCAAAAAAGGAAAT
Organism: Chitinophagales bacterium; assembly: GCA_038215675.1. Lineage (GTDB taxonomy): Bacteria > Bacteroidota > Bacteroidia > Chitinophagales > Chitinophagaceae > Ferruginibacter. The sequence continues at coordinate 7,680 of JBBQQP010000066.1, forward strand.
AAGGAGCGTTAGTAGTAGTATATATTTCATATTATACGAAGATTGGATATCCCGATACGGCGGTTATGGGTTTGGTAAAAAAATGTCAGGCGAAATACCCTGACATTTTTTAATACTATTTTTATTTCAATTTCATATCACTCACTATCCTTTCAATTTTATCCCTACAGGTTTTCTCTGCTGCGGCAAAACCTTCCGGGCTTGCAAGCGGTGTGTTTACACTAAAATAAAATTTAATTTTGGGTTCTGTACCACTCGGCCTCGCCGATATTTTTGTACCGTCACTAAGTCCAAATTGCAACACATTGCTTTTTGGCAGATTGATCTTCCAACTTTCACCCGATTGCAAATTTTTACCTAATTGAAGATCATAATCCAGTAATTCCGCAACCGCTACGCCATCAATTGTTGTGGGTGGATTATCACGATATTCTTGCATCATTTGGGCAATTTCAGCAGCTCCATTCATGCCCTTTTTAGTTATGCTGATCAAGTCTTCTTTAAACATGCCATATTGCACATACAAGTCAACCATTTTTGCATACAAACTTCTACCCTTGTTCTTTTCGTAGGCAGCCATTTCGCACAACAATGCAACCGCACTGATGGCATCTTTATCCCGCACTTCATCTCCAACCATTAAACCAAAACTTTCTTCTCCACCAATAATGTATTTTTCTTTGCCTTCTTTTTCTTTGATCAATGCGGCTATCCATTTAAACCCGGTAAGCACATTGTAGCAGTTGATATCATTTGCTTTTGCAATGGTGTCAATCATTTCGGTTGTTACAATTGTTTTAACCACCATATCATTGGGCTGCGAGATACCTTTAGTTTTTCTTGCCTCAATCATATAATTGAAAGCCAGCACCGCAGTTTGGTTACCATTCATCAATACCCATTCTCCATCATTATTTTTAACACCAATGGCTACCCGATCAGCATCCGGATCGGTACCCAGCAAAATATCCGCATTCAGTTCTTTTGCCATTTTAAGTCCGATGCTCATTGCTTCTTTTTCCTCAGGGTTTGGATATACAACTGTCGGGAAATTACCATCCGGAACACTTTGTTCTTCTACAATATGGATATTATCAAATCCAAATTTTGCCAATATCTGCGGCACTAAGGTTATTCCCGTACCATGTATAGGCGTGTACACAATTTTAAGATCATGTTGGGCTTTACACACTTCGGGCCAAACGCTTAAACCCGCTGCCATATTGAGATAGGTCTCATCCATCTCTTTTCCGATGATGGTGATATTCGCCTCTCCACCGGTCCATTTCACATCATCCACAGAGGCAATTTTTTCCACCTCAATGATTACATTTTCATCATGCGGCGATACCATTTGTGCACCATCATCCCAATACGCTTTATATCCGTTGTATTCCTTTGGGTTATGAGAGGCTGTACATACTACACCGCCCTGGCATTTTAAGTTCCTAATGGCAAAACTCAATTCGGGTGTAGGACGCAGCGCTTCAAATAAGAATACTTTTATTCCATTTGCAGCAAAAACATTGGCGGTTGTTTCAGCAAAAAAGCGACTGTTATTTCGACAATCATGTGCTATTGCAACTTTTACAACTTCACCAAAACATTTTTTTAAATAATTAGCGTAGCCTTGGGTGGCCATCCCAATCGTGTACTTATTGATACGGTTGGTTCCGATGCCCATAATTCCTCTTAGGCCACCAGTTCCAAATTCCAGATTTTTGTAAAATGCATCGGCCAGTTCATCCGGATTATCTTTCTGTAAATCAATGATCGCATCCTTTACAGATTGCTCATAGTCACCGGAGAGCCAGTTGTCAATTTTTTGTTGAATTTTTTGATCCATATAATTTTTATTTACATCCTCAAAAATAATTGTTTCGTTTATAATAAAGCATATAACAGTAAATTTGTTTTTTATGAGCCAACTAATTGAATATAGATCAGCTTCATTCGTTTGCTATATAATGGCATTGCAATCAAAACTTACCGGCTCATTTGCGCTTAAACCATTACTGGGTATTGCGCTGCTAATCATTCTTTCTCTTCATTCAACAGCGCAGAATTCGGTTTCCACAATACAGCAAAACACCAACCTGGTCTTGTCACCCAACCTGACATTAGAAAGAGGATCCCTAACTGGCGAAAGGATAAACCTGGTAAGCCACCACCAAAACCGAAAAGCTAAACTTTTATTGGGCGGAGTTAGCGATTCACTTACTGAACAACAGGTAAAATCAAGGGTAAGGTTGGCAACGATCTCCAATGTGGTCGGCTATTCAGCTATATTGGTCTACCTCAACGCAGCATGGTATGCAGATTTTCCAAGGGGTAGTTTTCGGTTTTTTAATGATAATGCAGAATGGCTTCAAATTGATAAAGTAGGTCACATATATGGCACTTATATAGAAAGCCGCACCAGTATGGAGCTGTGGCGCTGGACAGGTATTGATCGAAAAAAAAGAATCTGGATTGGAGGGTTGAGTGGCGCAGCGTACCAAACGGTGATAGAAATTCTGGATGGCTTTAGTACTGATTGGGGCTGGAGCTGGGGTGATTTTAGCGCCAATATGTTAGGCAGTGCCACCCTTATTTCGCAGGAACTTGCCTGGGATGACCAGCGGATAAAACTTAAATTTTCTTTCCATAAAAATAATTATGGAGATGCTGAACTTAACCAACGGGGGGATGAATTATTTGGCAAAACTTTGGCCGAGCGCTTTATAAAAGACTACAATGCGCAAACTTACTGGGCAAGCGCCAACCTGCAGTCCTTTTTTCCGAAATCAAATTTACCGCCATGGTTAGCGGTGGCAGTGGGACATGGTGCAGAAGGAATGTTTGGAGCAAGAGCAAATGTTGGTACCACTCAAAATGTCAATACTTCTTTCGACCGCAGAGATATTAAACGATACCGGCAATGGTACCTGGCACCAGATATAGATTTTACAAAAATAAAGACAAATAAAAAGGGGGTGAAATTGCTATTCTTTGCATTAAGCGCTTTTAAATTTCCTACGCCAAGCCTTGAATTTTCAAAAGGAAAATTTAAAGTGAATGCTTTACATTTTTAATTGCACTAACTATATCTGCGACAAAAAACAATCGGAAAAGTATATTGCAAAAGTGTCTTGAATTTCAAAAAATACTTCGAAAGTCAAAAAGTCGTTACTTGGGGAAAGGTTCTAAAAGTTTTTCTTATTCAATCCAGGCGCCGCCAACTTCTTCTCCGTCTACATCCACATTGATGTGTTCATCCGGATTTGTAGAAATCGAGAGCCCCACATAATCTACAACAATTGGAAAGGATTTATGAGTTCGTTCCACCAGCGCAAGCGTCTGTATTTTTTTTGGATAGTTCTCCAGCAGCGGTTTCAAAGCATACAACATGGTACTTCCGCTATTAGCTACATCATCTATCAGGATAACCGTTTTACCATTAAATTCAATCACTGGAAAAAGAATCACATCTGCTGGTTTACGTTTATTAATAGCCAGTTCGATGACTATTAATTCTCCATTGTAAACCTCTTTTAAGTATCCACTTATTTTATGGGCTATAATCAAACCATTTTCTTTAATCCCGATTAAAATTAATTGTGGCTCATCATAATTTTGCTCTGCAACCTGCAGGGCCATCCTGCGTAACTTTTTATCCGCTACTTCTTTTGATAAAATATAATTCTTTGCTGGCATATCAGGCTGGTTTAGTAATGCCACGAATTTAATCCATAAATCATTCATTATACATAATTCGTGGAATTGATCTTTGATAATTACCTTAGCACTCACAATTAATATTTATGCACCTTCTAGCGCAAATTATTTTTCTCGGATTTGCAGGTTTTGCAACCTGGCTTTTTTCGAAAAATATTCTACAGATTCGCCGCAATATTTTTTTAGGTAAGGCAGAAGATTTAACAGACAATCCTTCGCAGCGTTGGCGGAATCTTTTTTTGCTTGCATTGGGACAAAAAAAAATGTTTAAAAATAAAATGGTAGCGGTTTTGCATTTTATTATTTATGCCGGCTTCATCATCATCAACCTGGAAGTGCTTGAAATTGTATTGGATGGAATCCTCGGTACACACCGGTTGTTTCTGCCTTTCCTTGGGCCTGTTTATAGTTTCCTGATTAATTTTTTTGAGGTATTGGCAGTAGGTGTAATCGTTGTGTGTGTTGTCTTTTTATGTCGCAGAAATATACTGAAGCTAAAGCGTTTTGTCAGCAAAGACCTGAATGGCTGGCCGAGGAGTGATGCCAATTATATTCTGATTGCGGAGATCATTTTGATGAGTTTATTTCTTACCATGAATGCAACTGACCTGGCGCTTCAAGCAAAAGGAAGCGAGCATTATCACACTACGGGCAATTTAAATTTATCAGGTAAACTGGCCCCAGTTTTCAGCGGTTTATACGAACCAACAATGAATGAAATATAAAGGAGTTGATGGTGGAATCACATCAACGGTATTTTGTCATTTCTCAA
>JBBQQP010000067.1:0-12129 GCA_038215675.1 Chitinophagales bacterium
ACCAGTTGTTGTATTGAGTAACAATGATGGCTGTATTATTTCCCGAACCGATGAAGCAAAGAAGCTGGGGGTGGCAATGACAGGGCCTTACTTTTTAGCAAAGCCCATTATTGAGCAATATAATGTGGCTACCTTTTCATCGAATTATAATTTGTATGGCGACCTTAGCTGGCGGGTAATGGAAACCCTTCGCATTTTATTAGGCGAAGAAAATGTAGAAGTATATTCTGTTGATGAAGCGTTTTTGGATTTGGGCGAATCGGATACGGACGACTTGCAGAAGATTGCAGAAAATATTTTAGATACGGTTGAAATGTGGACCGGCATCAAAGTTTCGATCGGTGTTGCACCCACCAAAGTATTGGCAAAAGTGGCCAATCGTTTATCTAAAAAAGACAAATCGGTGAAGTGCGTATTGGTGCTGGACACACCCGAGAAAATTATGGATGCTTTGTACAATACGCCGGTTAGTGACGTGTGGGGCATTGGGAGAAAGTATGCAGAAAAGCTGCGGGACATGCATGCTATTTTTACAGCGCTCGATTTAAGTAAGCGCAAAGAGGCTTGGGCGAAAACACATTTAGGTGGTGTTGTGGGCGTAAGGTTGCTCAAAGAATTACAAGGTATTCCGTCCAGCGAAATGAAAGAGGAACTGACGGTGAAGAAAATGATTGCCACTACCAGAATGTTTGGCAATGCTGTTAGCAATATCAGCGACATAAAAGAGGCCATTGCAACGTACACCTCAAGGGCTGCGGAAAAGTTGCGGCGGCAGAAAAGTGCTGCCAATGTCATCAGCATTTTTGTAGTGCCCAAAGAGCAGGTGGTGGAAGGACAACGCTTTCGGCACGGACCCAGCATTGGCAGTTATACCACCTTACCAATTGCAACCTCCGCCACGCACGAATTGATAAAGCCTGCGCTGCATTTGGTAGATAGATTATATGAAAAAGGGCGGCGTTACAAAAAGGCTGGAGTAATACTTAGTGGACTTGTTCCGGATGTATGTAAACAGGCCAATTTATTTGTTGAGGAAAAGCCTGGTACCAAACGCCAGTTGATGGATATGGTTGACAATATTAATTTTGCAATGAGAGACGATATGCTAAAATTTGCAGCATCCGGTACCACTCGAAATTGGAAAATGAGGCAGGAACTAAGAAGCCCAAGATACACTACCAGGTGGGAGGAGTTGTTTGAGGTGAAGTAAAAGAAGAGGAAGATGAAGAGCCCCCCAACCTTTGAAGCGGCTTTAAATCAAAATTATTTAGCATTTTTTATCAATAGGATGGTGATGCCTTTTTTTCATTATTTACCTCTTATCTTATTACGCATTTTTTCATAAATAGCAATATTCATCATTACCAACAGCATTCCATAAAAACTATCTTCAAAAGGAATAGTGTAAATTTTTATTCCTAAATTTTCCGCATCATTGTACAATACCACCGGAATGGCTGTGAGAAATCCATTTACAATTAAGAAGGGAATTAAAATGACGGCATACGAGATAAGAAATGGGGTGGCATCAAAATCTTTAAAATAGCGGTTGAATAAATAAATCACTGCTATAAAAAGTGCACACAATATAAAGGTCCAGGAAGTATAATATTTTGTATAAAAAAACAAACCTGTAATCAGCAATACAATTGCCAATACCTGCAAAATTATATCAGCTGTTTTCTTATTTTTGAGGTTTGGAAAATAGCATCGGATACATTCATAAATAAAGATGCAGCAATAGGGAACAATAAAGAAAAACAATACTTCTTCTATTGGAAGATTTATCAGTTTTATGCCAGAAATATAATTTTCGTTGAAACTCCAAACACCCTTTGATGTAAAAAAAATATCCCAGACAATGAATAACACGGCTGGAATAATCGTTGCTGGAAAAAGCCATTTCCATTTTTTATATAGCCCTACTTTTTTATCAAAGCTAAGCCCAAGCGGACCAGCAACAGAAGCAGCCAAAATAAGAAAATAAGTGTAGTGCAGATTCATATCAGGAGGCTTTCAAATAAACGATGTAGTAAAAAGCTATGGAACTTTTCGGATAAAATTGCGGATTAAGATAGATTCATCCAATAGCTATTAGGAATTGAATCTCTTTTTTTCTGCTTTTACTTTAACCCAATATTTTTTGGCCACCAGCAGCATTCCAAAACTTTCTCCTTCCTGTTTGTTAAGGTGTTTGTGATGCATTTTATGTGCCCAGCGGATGGTGCGTATATAGGTGTTATTGCTTCGGGAGAAAAACTTAAACCGTTGATGAATGACCACTTCATGGATCACAAAATATGCAAAACCATACAGTGCAATACCTGCACCAACTGCCGCTACCCAATAAACTTCGTTTTGTAATCCCAACATAATGCACAACCAGGACGGAATAGCAAAGATCAGGAAGAAGGCATCATTCTTTTCAAAAAAGCCAGGTCCTTTTTTATGATGATCTTCGTGCAGGTACCATAAAAATCCATGCATCACATATCGATGCGTTAACCAGGTAATCCCTTCCATCGATAGGAAAGTAAGTAAAGTGATGGATATAAAAAGTAGTGCACTCATACGATTGGGGAATAATTGACGAAAAATTAACTTAAAAATGTTCGCAAAACTAAAAAAAACAAGGCCTGAATAAGTAACAAATTTACAGCGAATTTGTTTTTCTTCTCAAATTTACAAAAATGAAAAATGGCTAGTAACAGCATGCTGGTAATGAACCAACAAATGTAATTGTACAGTGGAATGTTTCCATCGCCATGCCAGCTCCAAAAGCCAAGTTTTACCGCAACCGGCTCCATTAACCAATCGAACAAAACAGCCAGCGATGCCCCGTCTACAATTAAAGACACTGCCTTCAAAATCATTGGCGGTTCTTTTGTGTCAGTAGCTAATTTGTTAATAACTTTTATCAGCAGGATTTGAGTGCTAATACCACTGCAATAAATAATAATGAACCAGTTGAAGGCAATAATAAGAGGTACATTTAAAAATTGAAGTCCCAGTACTTTGCCATAGCTGTAGTCACCAAAAAGCAACCCTGTGTTAACCCCCGTAACTTCAGCAAAAAAACCGATAAGAAAGGCTGAAGCAACAAATAATAAAAAGGCAGCATTTCTACTGTTCTGCGTCCAAACCAATAGTGAGAAAGATAGGAGTAAATTGAAAGGGGTTGACTGGATAAAAAAATCGGTTGCAAAAAAAAGGATACCGATCAAGCCAATGCTATGAAAAAAAATAGCAACTGCTGTTGCTATTTGATATTTTGAAATGTTTTCTAACACCAATTTTTATACATTTAAATTCAATTTTTTAAAAAATTCTACTGCAAAACAGGGTTAAACAATCAGGTTACAGCATATTTTTTATAATTGTCGGTAACTAACTCGCTAACAATTTTTGCACTTTTTAAACAAAGAGGAATGCCACCTCCCGGATGTACACTGCCACCACAAAAGTACAAGCCTTTAATGGCATTTGTAAAATTAGCGTGGCGGAAGAACGCGGCAAGTTTTGAGTTGGAGCTGGTACCGTACAAAGAGCCCATATACGAAGCTGTTTGATCCTGTATCATAACCGGATCCAGCGTATGTTCTGTTTCAATGAAATCTTCCAGGTTTTCTCCAAGCATCCGGCTTAATTTATCGATCACATTTTTACGCAGCACTTCTTTCATTTCGATCCAATTTTGTCCTGTATTGGCTGGTGCGTTGACCATCACAAACCAATTCTCTTTTCCCGCAGGTGCCTGCGTTGGTTCCATCTTTGAAGTGATGTTGATATATACGGTTGGATCACGGGTTAACTGCCCCGTTTTAAAAATACAGTCAAACTCGTTTTTATAATTTTCACTAAAAAAAAATATTGTGTAATTCCAGTTGCCTGAATTCTTTTTTGATTCCCCAATAGAAAATTACGGCGCTGCTGCTTCGTTCCTGTTTTAAAACCTGCTTTGCTTTATCGGTGTTTTGCAATAGGTTTTTATAAGTGTAATAAACGTCTGAATTACTTACAACAATATCTGCCTCAATCATTTCATCATTAACAATCACCCCTTTAACGCTCCCGCTTTTTTCAACAATCTGTTGAACAGGAGCATCAAAATAAAATTCAACACCCTTTTCTTTTGCCAATCGATGCAAGGAGTTGGTAATACTAATCATACCGCCATTTGGATAAAAAGTGCCCTGATTTTGTTCCAGATGTGGAATTAAACTCAGCATAGCCGGTGTTTTATATGGATTGCTGCCATTGTAAGTAGCAAAGCGATTGAATAGTTGTACTGCTTCAGGAGTAGTAAACTTGCGTTTATTGTATTGATGAAGCGATTGAAAAACGTATGGAACCGTTAAAGTTGCCAGCGCTTTTCCGATGCTTTTTTGAAACCAAGTTTTTCTCAGGTGAAGTGAATGATCTAAAAATAGTGCCCCAACATTTTTATACAATATTTCAGATTGCTTTAAATAGTTGAGAACAGTTTGGGGATCTTCACCTAACTGGTCTTTCATTTCCTGAGCAAACATTTTAGCATCGGTATAGGCTTTTACCTGCTTTCCATTTTCGTAAAAATACTTATTAGCAACAGGCACCGCTTTGTAGGTGAAATATCCTTCGATAGGCACTCCTGCAAGTGCAAACAATTCTTCAATATTTTGAGGCTGGGTAAAAAGAGAGGGTCCCGCATCAAACAAATAGCCATCTTTTTTAAATGAAGATAGTTTACCTCCGGGGAAACTATTTTTCTCGAATACGCTCACATTATATCCTTTTAATGCCAGGCGTATTGCAATTGCCATACCTGCTACGCCACTCCCAATAATAATTGCTTTCAAAGCTTGCATAAAATAAGTTACATCAAATGAAATTGTGAAGTGAATTACAAAAAAAGTTATTGGGAACTGCCTGCCAGGGCAGCTATGTAATCCTGAATTTTGGGAAATGCAATTTGAAACCACACCGTGTATTTATCGGCATGCGATTCCATTGAATTTTTTATTTCCTCCAGAGACATATAACAAAAATCAGCTACCTCATCCGGGTTGGGAATGATTTGGCCCTGGTAAGTGCCAACAAAAACATGATCAAATTCGTATTCAGTTAATCCGTTGTCAAATGGTGCTTTGTAAATAAAGTCGAATGCTTTTTCAAGGTTTGTAGTAAACCCCATCTCTTCCTGCAATCTATTCGCTGCAGATAAAAGCGTTTCATCACCAGGCTTGGGATGGCTACAGCAAGCATTGGTCCACAAGCCTGCACTGTGATATTTGTTCAAGGCTCTTTTTTGAATCAGCATTTCGCCTTTATCATTAAAAATAAAAACGCTAAAAGCCCTGTGTAGCAGGGCTTTTTGATGTACTTCCATTTTTTCCATCCTTCCTATTTCTCCATCCGCTTCATCTACTAAAATAACATCCATAAATGCACTGCTTTATAAATAATTTAACTGGCTTCGTACTCCCGCTTTTGCAACAATCAGCATTTTTCCGTAGTTAGGTATACGAATTCGCTGTTCCAAAATATTAGCAGGATTTGTTTTTCTGATCTTTCCAAAGAGCGAAAGGTAGTATTTGTATGCTACATATACACCAAATCTTGCTTTAACGGGAAGGCGTAAAATTCCTTCATATGCTTCAGCAAAATCATGTGCGATGTCTGCTTCTATTTCCTTTTTCATCGAGGGCGTAAAGTTCCCGAAATCCACTTCCGGAAAATAAGTTCGGTTAAGTTGTTCGTAATCCGCTTTAACATCTCTTAAAAAGTTTACTTTCTGAAATGCAGCACCAAGAGACTGTGCAGAAGGGCGTAGTTTCTCATACATCTCTTTATTGCCCTCACAAAATACAAAGAGACACATAAGACCAACGACTTCTGCGCTGCCATAAATATATTCCTTGTAGCCAATGCTGTTGTAAGAAGTTTTGCCGAGATCCATCTCCATGCTTTTAAAAAAAGCTTCAATCAAATCATGTGAAATTTTAAACTTGTTTACAGTTAATTGAAAGCTGTGTAAGATTGGATTCAGGCTAATACCTCTTTTAATGGCAGCGTAAGTTTCAATTTTGAATTCTGCAAGTAATTCTTCTTTATTATATTGATGAAATGTATCAACGATTTCATCTGCAAAACGAACAAAACCATAAATATTAAATATAGGCGCACGCAAGTCACTGTGTAATAATTTGATGGCACTACTAAATGAAGTACTGTAGGTTATAGTAGTCGCTTTACTACATTGCTGACTTAATTCATGAAAAAGGTTCATCATCCCGTTTTGTTTTTTTTCTTGTATAGTCGTAACAAAAAGAAATAAATTTTATTGTTTAAAACCAGGTTTAATTATCCAAAATGCTTAACCACTTCCTTGGAAACTACCTCTCCGCTTATTAAACTTGGAGGTACACCTGGACCTGGCACCGTTAACTGCCCGGTATAAAACAGATTGCTGACTTTTTTGCTACGTAAACCTGGCTTTAAAACAGCAGTTTGTAGCAAAGTGTTCGCTAAACCGTAGGCATTTCCTTTAAATGAGTTATAATCCTCTTTAAAGTTACTTACAGAATACGACTTATTGTAAATTATGGAATCTTTTACAGACTCACCAATTCTATTTTCAAATCTGGCAAGTATCTGTTCAAAATATTTATCTCTTAATTCTTCCGTGTCACCTTCCAGGCCAGTGGCAACTGGTATCAAAAAAAACAAATTCTCACATCCATCAGGAGCGATAGTATTGTCAGTGACGGATGCGGCACAAACATAAAACAAAGGTGCCACCGGCCATTTCGGATCCGTATAAATTTCATTTCCATGCACGTCGAAGTTTACATCAAAAAAGAGTGTATGGTGCAATACGTTTGATAGTTTTTTATTTAGTCCGACATAATAAAGAAGACAACTTGGAGCCATTACCCTTTTGTCCCAGTATTTGTCCGTATAACTTCTGTATTTTTTTTCTAAAAGCTTTGTTTCAATGAAGTTATAATCTGCACCACCGATAACTACATCTGCATCAAATGAGTTTACCGTATATAGAGGTTGATTTGTATCTGTAATTCCATTATTACCTGAAGCTGGTTGAATGGTTTTTGTCAAAACTTTTGTTGCCAATCCGTTCTCAACTTTTATCTCCGTAACGTTGTGATTGTAATAGAATTTCACCCCAAAGTCCTTCGCCACACTAGTCATTCCTTCTACTATTTTGTACATACCGCCTTTAGGATACCAGGTTCCCAATTTAATATCAGCATAATTCATCAAGCTGTAGAGAGCTGGGGTATCCTGGGGTAAAGCGCCTAAAAATAAAACAGGGAACTCCAGGAGCTCGCGGAGTTTTGTATTTTTAAAATGCTTGCGCACATGGGTTTTAATTGAATTGAAAACATCCAGTTTTAAAACACCTTTCACTAGCTCCCAGTCTGCAAATTCAAGTAATGATTGACCTGGCTTGTGTACGAGTTTATTAATTCCCACATCGTATTTATAAGCGGCTTCATTGATAAACTTATCCAGCATAGCCCCGCTGCCCGGTTCTGTTTTTTCAAACAACTTCCTTAACTCATTGTAATTTGCCGGTATATCCATTTCATCATCAGGCCAATAAATCCTATAGGATGGATCTAATCTTTCCAGTTGATAGTAATCTGAAACTTTCTTTCCAAAGCAATTAAAGAATCTTTCAAAAACGGCTGGCATCCAATACCAGCTTGGCCCCATGTCAAACGTGAACCCATCCTCAACCAATTGTCTCGCTCTTCCGCCAGCGGTACTATTTTTCTCCAAAACTGTTACATCCCAACCTGCTTTGGCCATAAAGGCTGCAGCGGAGAGCCCTGCAAATCCGCTACCAATAATTACTATTTTTTTCAAGAATCTAAAGTAAGTTGATTGTCGTTTAAAAGACAAAAGTATTTAAACGTAATATTTAAAAACGGGTAAGCTGTTCTTTCAATAATTTCCTCGCAAAGTGTATTCTGCTCTTGATAGTTCCTAATGGTTCAGAAAGCATATCTGCAATTTCATGATATTTATAGCCTTCAAAATACAACATAAATGGGTTGCGAAATATTTCAGGAAGCTTGTGAATTGCGTACTGGATATCTTTCATTTTTAAAGCACCTTCAGCTGCATTAGAAGTTGTAACCTGATTGTAGTTTATTAAAAACTCATTTGGAGTGCTGTCAAAAATGGTACTTTGCTTCGACTTGCGACGATAATTATTTATAAAAATATTGCGCATGATAGTATATAACCATGCCTTAATATTTGTACCTACATTGTATTTCTCTTTATTAGCCAACGCCCTGTACATGGTTTCCTGTAGCAAATCTTTTGCTACTTCGTTGTCCCTGGTTAATGTTACTGCAAAAGGTTTTAAAAACTCTGTGTTGTTCAATAAAAGCTGATTAAAATCGATCGTTGCCATAATAACTTGTTTAATTAATTATGTTGTAAAACTAAACAAACAGTTTTGTATTTACAAATAAATGTTTAAGATTTTTGTTAAATAATTAAACGGTGTGTAATTCAATACTTTAATTATTACAAGATATGGAGAGAACAAGTATTCTTTTTCTTAGAATATTGCATACTTTATTAAGAAATATTTCGGGGCAAGCCTTCTCGGCTTTCAAGAATTTGGGTTACGATGATACACGGTTTTACCAGATCAAATTTGAATCAAATTTGAATCAAATTTGAAAATAATTTAACTAGAGTAGACATGGTGAAGGATTATCTTCAGTGTAAATATGATATCTGTAAACAGTTTAAAGTGCGGATACAAATTCCATCACCTCAGAAAAAGACTTTTTAAAATTAATATGAGGAGGAATTTTTCTCTCATACGACTGTGTAAGCAACCCAGATATGATAATTGGTGTACCGGCAAATTTTTTGGTTATCGATAAAATGAATTTATCGAAGTTAAAATTATGACCTACAGAAGTAAGATGAGAGTATAGGAAGTTTGGCTTTTTTAGATTTACAACATACTCCACATCATTAAGCGGTACATTGGCACCAAGGTAAATGGTAGATACGCCCCGGCTTTTTAATAAATAATACATAAACAACATCCCCAGTTCATGGTATTCTCCCTCAGGTAAAAATAACAAGATTGTTTTATTTACTTTTATTGAAGTGGACACGCTTTCAATTCCTACTATCAGTTTTTGCCTTATGATATTGCTGACAATATGTTCTTGTGCAGGATTGATGTGATTGGTAACCCAGAGGATTCCGATTTTTTCCATGTACGGAAAAATAATTTGCGTAATGGTTCTTTCTATGCCTCTCGATCTGATAAAGCTATCCAAAATTTCCTCTAGTCTTTCAACTTCAAGATCAACCATGCATTGTATCAATTCGTTTACAATCCTTTCCTGTTGTGCTTCCAGTTGCGTCAAAGAAAGTATTTTTTCCCTTACCTCGCCCTCATTCATTTTATCAATATGGGATATTTTAAAACCATATTTATTTAATAAAGCAATGTTCAATACCTTTTTTAACTCCTCATTGCTGTAGAAGCGAATATTGGTACCAGTCCGACTAGGCTTTAAAAACTGGTAACGTTGTTCCCAGATTCTAATAGTATGCGCTTTGATACCGGATAAATTTTCGAGGTCCTTAATTGTGAATGAGTCCATTAACTTAATTTGTATTGCCTATTACAATCACCAACAACGTTTGTTTAAAAATATGTCTTAAAAGGTTAACAGAATTATTATTTATAAATAAATTTATATAAGCAGTCAATGAATCAATCATCAAATAAACATGCCGGTCAGGCACCTGTTGAATTAAGGAGGCTATGGACTGCTAAGGTTAGCTATTGACACAATTAAAAAATTTAATGCGTCATATCTCTTGAAAGTAAAGGCATTTGAATTAGGAGTAGATGTTGAATAATTTAGTCAGGAGTTTATCAATGAAGATAATTTTTTTTGTACCATATTTCCATGCTAAGCAAGGTCCACAATATTTTCGCTCTTTTTTCATCCGATATTTTGGCAGTATGGTTTAGTAAAGCGTTGATAAAGCCTTTATCTACAAACGTGGAAGAGAGCGCAGAAGGTCCGCCTATATAATCGTAAATCATATCTTTCAGTTCGTGCGTTACCCAACTTTTCAACGGAATTTCAAAACCCCGCTTGGGCTGGTTTATCAACCCAAGGGGTAAATATTTTTTAGCAAGAGTTCTTAACAAATGCTTGGTAGTGGTGCCGTTTATTTTGTATGCATCGTTCATTGACGGCGCATATTCCAGTAATTCTTTACATAAAAAAGGGCTTCTTCCTTCAAGGGAGTGGGCCATGTTGGCGATATCCATTTTTACTAAAAGCTGGCTAAATAGGGTTGTAATAAAATCCATATTCATTAATTTTTTTAAACCGCTGGAATCAGCTTCTCCAATTTCATTAAAATCAGCCCGCATTAGTTGCAGGTAATCATAGCCGGGAGAATTGATGTATTGCTCATAACCTTCAATTATGTCAACGCCGGCAGATAAATATATTTCCAGGTTTTCTTTTGATGCCAGGGTGGCTAACCGGTATAAATAATTATAGTTCGATTTTTTACTGTTGGAGTGCGGAAGTATATTTTTTAGCATGCTTGCCACAGATTTAACCATTCGGTTTGGTTTAAAAAAATCGTATTGGGCAAATGGAACATAGCGCCGGTATCCGCCAAATAGTTCATCAGCTCCATCGCCGGTTAAAATTACAGTCAAATGCTTGCTGGCAGCGGCGCTCACATAATAACTGGGGACGGCGGAACTGTCGAAAAAAGGCTCACCATAGTTACCAATAATATTTTCAAGGTCATTCTTAAGATTATCAAAATTGATTTTTATTTCGGTATGGTTGGTGTGATATTGATCTGCGACCAATCTGGCAAAAGGGGCCTCATCATATTCGCCGGTAAATGATACGGTAAAGGTTTTTAAGGAGTTCGTGTACTGGCTGGCAATCGCTGTGGTAAGGCCGCTATCAATACCACCACTTAAAAAACTACCTACTTCCAGGTCAGACGACTCAACCCTTCTTTTTATACCGGTATGCAAAAAAGTATCTACTTTTTCAAGGCTTTCTTCAAAACTATCTTTGCTGGATTGTTTATAAAAATCATTGATATTCCACCAGCGTTTTTCCTGGATATTGAGCGTTGTACAATCGATCAGCATAAAGCTACCGGCGTCAAGTTCGTGAACGTTATTGTAGGGTGTTAATCGTTTGTAAAAAGAACCCAGGCGCAGGTAGTGATAAAAGTTATCGTGGTTCATTTGCAGCGGTAGCAAGCCCTTAATACAGTTTAACTCACTGGCAAAAACTATTTTATCGCCATCATCATAATAATACAATGGTTTTTTACCTGCACGGTCACGGGCTATAAAAATCGTTTTTTCCTGTTGATCGTAAATGGCAAAAGCAAACATGCCATCCAGGTAGCTCAAAAATTCAACCCCGTATTTTCGGTAAAGTAATAAAAGCGTTTCTGTATCAGAAGTTGTTTTGCCTTGTAAGCCGAGCTGGCTTCTTATCTCCTTGTGGTTGTAAATTTCGCCGTTAAAAATGATGGTATATCTTTCATCCAGGTGCATGGGCTGTTTACCACCTCCAATATCAAGAATGGATAAACGCAAATGATATAGGTCTACGTTATCAACTGTAAAACCATTTTGATCATCAGGCCCCCTGTGAAGCATGCTTTGATTGATCTGCTGATAAGATAATTTAAAATTTACAGCGCCTGCAATACCACACATATAATACTATCTTTGGTTTGAACAAAATAACTGTTTATTATCCAATAGCAAACAATATTTTAGGATAGGTTTGCCGGGATACCGTTTCACTATTCACAATTTTTCTGATATTAAAAAAGGATGGAGTTAACCGATGTTATATTATTTCCGCTATACGTTTTATTATTCCATCTGATTTTTTGGTGGCAACGTAAACGCATCAACGACCCAATTTTGAAGAAATATCATAAGCAAGGTTTTTGGATTAAAGTTTTTGGAGCCCTTTGTTTTTCTGTTTTTCATGGAATTATTTCACCGGGTAATGATTCGATTTCTTTGTATTATGATGAAGGGATCCACATAGCAAAGTTAATTGTAGA
>JBBQQP010000068.1:0-11983 GCA_038215675.1 Chitinophagales bacterium
AACGGCAAAGAAATCAACAGTATCAGGGTTACACCCCGCAGAAATTTTGAGCCTTTGTTCTCAGGTGTCATCAATATTATTGAAGGTGAATGGCGAATACATAGTGTTGACTTGGTAATAACTAAAAAAGCACAGCTGGAAATTATTGATACGCTTCAGATCACCCAGTTTTATGTGCCGGTTGGCAGCGATGCATGGAGGGTAAAAAACCAGTTGGTACACTTTATATTTAACCAGTTTGGGATAGATGCAGTGGCAAATTTTGTAAGTGTTTACAGTAATTATAATTTGAGCCCGGTATTTGAAAAGAAGTTTTTTAATAATGTGGTGATTAAATATGATACCGGAGTAAATAAAAAATCAAAAGCGTATTGGGATACCATCAGGCCAATGCCGCTTGAAAAAGAAGAAGTAAAGGATTACATGGTGAAGGACAGTCTTTTTGAAATTAGAAAGGATTCGACTCTTAGCAGGCGATCCATTGATTCCTTAAAGAAAAAGCAAGGCAAATTAAAACCGTTGGCTGTGTTTTGGAATGGTATCAACCGGACTCACTACAGCAGAATCAATACTTACCGATGGGGCGTTTCCTCCCTCATAAAGCAATTGGAATATAATACCGCCGAAGGTGTGGTTCTAAACGGTTCAGGATATTTTAGAAAAACGTTTTATAAAACAAAACATGATCTTTCTATAAATCCATCCGTTCGATATGGTTTCTCAAACAAGCATCTGAATGCATGGGTTAACGTAACCGTTCGAACACGAGACCTTGATACGGATAACCGCTTGCGACGTCATGCCTGGAATTTTGGTGCAGGCAAACGGGTGACCCAATTTAATAAGGAAAGTCCTGTTACCCCTTTGGTTAATACCATCAGTACGTTGTTTTATGGCGACAATCTAATAAAGACTTACGAAAATATTTTTACAAACCTGGGTTATAGCAAGCGTTTTGAGAGCGGACTAAACATAAAGATCAATGGGTTGTACGAAGACAGAATCCCACTTAAAAACACTACCAACTTTACTTTTTTCAAAAAAGACAGCACAAATATTACACCCAATTATCCGTATGAGAAAATAAATGAAGCAGATTTTACCCGGCACAAGGCGGTGATTTTAAGCATTGATTTTAGCATAAAGCCTGGTCAGAAATTTATTCAGTTTCCTACCAGAAAAATTTCGATCGGGTCTAAATTACCCACTTTCAGTTTTAATTATACAAAGGGATTCAAAGGAATTGCAGGTAGCGATGTTGATTTTGATAAGTGGAGATTTGCCATTCAAAATGACAACAATTTTAAATTGGTTGGTAAATTAAATTACAAAGTTGGGATAGGTGGATTTCTGAATAAAAAATCTGTTTTCATTCAGGATTATCAGCATTTCAATGGAAACAGGTCCATTGCAGCAAGCGAATACCTGAATAGTTTTCAACTGGCACCCTATTATGCAAATAGTACAACAGCATCTCTTTACACCATTGCACATATCGAACATCATTTAAATGGTTTCATTACCAATAAAATTCCCGGATTCAACCGGTTGAACTGGAATCTGGTAGCGGGCGGTAACGCATTTTTCATCAATGGAAGCGATAACTATTCAGAGGTATTCATTGGTCTTGAAAACATCCTGAAAATATTTAGGATAGATTTTGTAGTTGCCTACCAGGAGGGAAAGAAAGGCATAACGGGTATAAGAATTGGAACAGGGGGATTACTTGGGGATGGTATAAAAAGAACATCTACCAGTGGGGGCAGTGCAAATTCTAATGCCATGGGATATTAGTAACCTGATACCAATGATAAATATGTTCTTAATTTTCAGAATTATATTTTTAATTTAGTTTGAATAACCAGTGTCATAGTAAGAATGAATTGACGGATAAAAGGTTTCCCACCTTAGCACTATGATTGTTACGATACTAATGTCCAAGGGTTGGCAACCTTTTTTGCAACAAGTCAGAATAAGCTCAATATAACATTAGCTAATAAATTGAATTATTTATAGGCGTTAAATTTGATATTGCAAAACCGTTTTGTTTTTTTAAGACAATTTATAATTGGATTTCCAGCTCGGTAGCAAAGGTCAGATGAGCTGTGACGATTGAGTAAACGACGATCTTTCGAACTGGTTTAGGGTTTAGCCGGTCTTATCTGCGGTGCCGACCTGCTGGTTTTGCTGGTCAGTACAGATGGCGAAGAATAAAAATCCATTAAAAAATGCCGTGCTTCAAATTTAGAGTTCATTATATTGGTAGGCATTGGCGGGTTCTAGAAGTTTAATACAAAATGTTTTTTTAAATATGTTGAATTTTTCAGATGTTTTGTGTTTCCAAATTTTATCATACGTACCTTAATATTTTTCATTAATTTGATTTTGGGTTAAAAAAGCAGTTTTTTTTTTATCTACTGATAAAACTATTTACTTTTACCGTTATAATTACTATTGTTGTATACCATGTTTGTATAAACAAGTTCTTAAAAACCGAAACATAAGAATTATGAAGAAAAAAATCTTTAGTCTAATTTTATTGATATTTAGTTTTACAATCTTACTGGCCCAGGACTTCCATCTCACTGCCTTTACTGGTATTAGTAATTATCAGGGCGATTTGCAGCCTAAATTCTTCACTTTAAAACAAGCCAGCGCTGCTATTGGCGTTGGTGCCTTATACGAATTAAATGAAAGATTTTATCTGCGTGCAAATGTGTCATTTGGAAAAGTAAAAGGAGACGATAAACGCCATACAAGAAATGCAAGCCGCAATCTTAGCTTTTCTTCGCCGATTGTTGATATCCACCTTGGGGCTGAGTTTGATATTTTAAATTCTTATGAAAGAAAGTTTGTTCCATTTGTTTTTGCCGGGATCTCAGTTTTTAATTTCAAACCCTCTACGCAGGATTCAGCCGGACTTGGTCAGGTATTTTTGCAGCCGTTGGGAACTGAAGGCCAAGGTCTTAATGGTACTGATAAATATAAGCTTACCCAGTTAGCCCTACCTTTCGGAGGAGGAGTAAAATACTCCTTTTCAGACAATGTAAAAATTCGGCTGGAGATGGGTTTTCGCAAAACCTTTACGGACTATTTGGACGATGTTAGCAAGGGTTATGCAAATCCGGCGGCGTTGCTGGCAAACAATGGTCCGCTGGCCTTAAGTATTTCTTATAGAACTGATGAATTGCCCGGTTATTCCAAAGGATATCCTGGATCGACCCAAATAAGAGGTAATCCTAAGGCGAAGGACTGGTATTATTTTGCAGGAATTGGTGTAAGTTTCAGAATATCAACCGATAACTATTAATTGCAAAGAATTATTAGGTAATGTTGTTCATATCCAAGACAGCATTGTCTTTTTTATATAATTTATTTTTTTATTTGATAGCCAGCTTGATTTATTGCGCAACAAGGCTACATTTCATCAAGGTTGATTTCTATATTTCACTTTAACTTTTTTTTTCTACCTTTTCCCGGAAGCTGAAAGAAATCCTAATCTATCATTTTAGTTTCAAATCTTACCCTAAAAACTGTTGGTATAAGGTCTTGTGGTAATCAAAAAAAGATTTCCTATCATTTTGCGGCGAAGAATTACTCTATTTTTTACCGAAGTATTCTTTTGATAATCTTTTTTACAGTGGGTACTTTTTTTTCAAATTCTGCGTTTTATAGTTTGTTATATTAAAGGAATGATATTTGCAACATTCTCCGTACATAAACTCAATCTATGAAATCATTAATTTTAAGTGCCGTTACCTTACTATGCGTAAATTTTTCGAAAGCGCAAAATTTTCATTTTACCTTATTTGCTGGTGTCAGTAATTACCAGGGCGATCTGCAGCCTAAGCGCTTCACTTTTAATCAGGGAAACCTTGCTCTTGGGGTTGGTGGTCTATATGAATTGTCAGAAAAATTATACCTGAGGGGAAATTTTACAGTTGGTAAAATAAGTGGAGATGATAAGAAATCTTTTGCAAATTCAACCAGAAATTTAAGTTTCAATTCCAATTTACTGGATGTACATCTTGGTTTAGAATATGACATTCTTAATTTATACGAAAGAAGTGTGGTTCCGTTTATTTTTGCCGGAGTTTCCGTTTTTCATTATAGTCCCTATACTTTTGACACTACGGGTAGAAAGGTTTTTTTACAACCTTTGGGAACCGAAGGGCAGGGTTTTTTCCAGGGAAGGGAAAAATACGGTCTTACCAAACTGTCATTGCCTTTTGGGGGTGGTTTAAAATTTGCAGTGTCTGAGAATGTGAGGATACGTTTTGAAATAGGATTCAGAAAAACATTTACCGATTATTTAGATGATGTTAGTACTACTTATGCTGATAGAGCACAATTGTTAGCCAACAATGGCCAGCGTGCAGTTGATCTTTCTTTTAGAGGTGACGAATTGAAGGGAAGTACACTAACTTATCCCGTCGCAGACGCTAAAAGAGGAAATGCAGGCAGTAAAGATTTATATTATTTTGGCGGGGTGGGCGTTAGCTTTCGTTTGTCACCAATGTTAGAAGGGCGTGACAGAAGCAGTGGGGGTGGAAGAGGTAAAATGGGTTGCCCTACAAATTTATAAGTAAGTAGTGTAAAGGGTAAAATTTAGAATTTTCAACCAAAACCCAAATAGTATATTTTAAATAAATGTAAAAGAGCACTTTCCGGTGCTCTTTTTATTTATATGCTGTTGGAACCACCCAACTATTCTCAAGTTTTAGTGTTTTAGATTTGCACTGAAAAAATAATGAATGGGATATAATTCGCTTGAAGCATGTTTGATTGACCTTGAAAAAAATGGTGAACTGATTCGTATTAAAGAACAGGTAAATCCGCACCTGGAAATGGCAGCTATACATTTGCGGATATACGAAGCAGGTGGTCCTGCTTTACTTTTCGAAAATGTTTTGGGGAGTCAATTCAGGGCCGCTTCCAATATTTTTGGTACGTTGAAAAGAAGTAAATTTATTTTTAGAGATACGTTGCAGCTGGTGCAACAGTTAATAGAGTTGAAGAACGATCCGGTTAAAGCGATTAAACACCCCATTGATAATTTAAGTGCAGGTCTTGCTGCATTGAAGGCATTGCCCTTAAAGAATCCATTACAGAAGCCGGCCCTTTTTCAGCAAATTAATATCGCTGATATCCCGCAAATAAAGCATTGGCCCATGGATGGAGGTGCCTTTGTTACCTTGCCGCAGGTGTACACAGAAGACATAGATAAACCCGGGATTATGAATGCCAACCTGGGAATGTACCGTATTCAATTATCTGGCAATGAATATGAGATGAATAAGGAAATCGGTTTGCACTACCAGTTGCATCGCGGAATTGGCGTGCATCAAACCAAGGCAAACAAAAAAGGGCTACCCTTAAAGGTAAGTGTGTTTGCAGGTGGTCCACCATCGCATAGTGTTAGTGCTGTAATGCCTTTGCCAGAAGGCATCAGCGAGATGACTTTTGCGGGTGTTTTGGGCAATCGCAGGTTCAGGTATGCTTATGTAGATGGACATTGCATCAGCACCGATGCCGATTTTGTAATTACGGGAGAAGTATTCCCAGGAGAAAATAAACCTGAGGGGCCTTTTGGAGATCACCTGGGATATTATAGTTTAAAGCATGATTTTCCCCTGTTAAAAGTTCATAAAGTATTCGCCAGAAAAAATGCGATCTGGCCATTTACAGTCGTAGGGCGGCCACCGCAGGAGGACACCAGTTTTGGACAGTTAATTCACGAAATGACCGGCAGTGCAATACAGGCTGAAGTACCCGGTTTAAAAGAAGTAAATGCAGTTGATGCTGCGGGCGTTCATCCGCTTTTGCTGGCAATCGGTAGTGAGCGGTATACCCCCTATGCTCCGGCAAGGCAACCCTCTGAACTACTAACAATTGCAAATCATGTATTGGGAACGGGGCAGTTGAGTTTGGCTAAGTTTCTTTTTATAACTGCAGATGATAGCAATAAGTTGAGCACTGGTGATATTAGTAATTATTTACAATTTATTTTGCAACGGATCGATCTTAAAAGGGACATACATTTTTATACCAATACCACCATAGATACACTCGATTATTCGGGTACTTCACTAAACAGTGGAAGTAAAGTGGTACTCGCTGCTTACGGAGAAATTATCCGGCAGTTGGCTACAGAAATCCCCGGTTGTCTCTGCACGCTACAGGGTTTTGAACAACCTAAATTAGTGATGCCCGGGGTTGTAGCATTGCAAACCAAACCGTTTTTGAATTATAGTAATTCAAAAATAGAATTTGCAAGTTTGGATGATCAACTTAAAAACAATCTTTCTGATCTGCGGGATATCGCATTTATTATTATTTGTGACAACGCCGGTTTTGTAAGTGATACACTGCGTAATTTTCTTTGGGTAACTTTTACCAGATGCAATCCTTCCCACGACATGCATGGCATAAGCGTTGTGCAGGAAAATAAACATTGGGGTTGCTTAGGTCCATTGGTATTTGATGCCAGGATAAAACCCCACCATGCACCTCCGGTAGAAGTAGACGCAGCAACAGAAAAAAAAATTGAACGGCTTTTCAATAAAGGCGGAAGCTTGTATGGTGTTTTATAACTTTTTAATCACCAACTTTCTGGTATATTCCTCCAGCACTTCGTTGAAAAAATACCTAACCGAACTATATTTTGATACCGGTATTTTGTATTCTGTCAGCCGGATTTCTGTAATTGACTGAAGCATTTTTTTAGTTTCATCATAGCTATAGGAACTGCAGAAACTGCCATAGTCAAAACGAAAACTTTTCGCATCAGGGAGTGATTCAATTGTGTAACCATCCGGTAAATGGTAGTTGGTTGTATCTGTTTTGATAAAGGGATGCTCAAAATAAAAATCCTGTGTGCGTCCTTCCGACTTTGGTAACTCACTGCTCCATATTTTGTAAATTCTTGGATTGAGAAAGATTTTTTTGCCCGCTGTAAACTCCGGAATTTTATGAAGGCTCAGTGTTATTTTTGTATCCACCTCTTTATTCGCCGGGTTGTATGTAATATCGAAATCATCCGGCTCTGGATATCCAATATAATTTACGAGAAAGTTTTTTTGCTCATCTTTTTTTTGGTTGTTGATATAATTGGCAAAGTCTTGCCGGTATGCTCCGCTTGTATGAAGTTGAATGCTTATTGTTCCAGAATTATCTTCCTTTAATTCTACGAAACTATTAGATGAAAAAATATTATCCATAGCATTGCTTTTGGGGGTTGGCACAAGTTTTCCTCCATCTTCAGTGATCAGCAATGCATATTTGTTTTCAGTAAAATTGCCAAGTACGCCAAATTCTGCTGTGTTGCTGGTGCATTCAAGCCAGATAGTATCTTTTTGGTTTGGGATACATAATATCACATGATTGAATCCATTGTAGGGAAAGGCCGGATCTACCGGGGATTTATTATAGTCTGAATTAATGAGAGCCTGGTAACTTTTTATTCCAATTGCACTTAGGCATGCCTGTGCATAATTACTTAGGGCTTTGCAATCACCATATTTTTTCTTGTCAACAAAATCTGCCTCAAAAGGCTTAAAACCACCAATACCCAAACTGATGAGTACATACCGGCAGTTGGATTGCAAATAATTATAAATCATTCTTATTTTTTCACGGTCGTTTGTAAGATCTTTTACCAGCGATTGAAAAAATTGTTTTCTTGCATCCGTAAGGTTTTGAGCACTTTTAGCAAGCAGTCCATACCATTTTCCAAAATTTTCCCAGGTACTCATATCTCCTTTATAATCATCCAGTTCAAATTTGTTGGGCGATATTAAAATGTGGGGATACCGGCTTGCATAGTTAACTGCACCCGCTTCATATTGTAGCGCCGGCAGACTTTTAATTTCCCATCTGTAGGTTTTTATTGTTCCGTCAATGGTCATGGTTGGTTGAATGGTGGTGTTGATTTCTTTAAACCGTAAATCAAGATCTGTGGGAACTGTGGCTGTGTAAACTGAATTTTCAACAGACTGCTCCGGCATTTGAACCTGGTAACGGGGGTAGTTGAGCAAGCCATTCAATTTTAATTCGTAGTCTGTCTGAATTGTCAATGGGTAGGTTGGCGCTGGAAACTTGATGTAAAATACCTTTCCATCTGGCACCAATCCTTCGCCTGAGGTTTGCATCGTTAAATCAGACTTTTTATACTTTTTTATAACTACACCCGCTGCATCAAAAAGCTGGATTTGAACGCTTTCAAGTGCGACGAATTGATCAGTAAATTCATGAAACTCAAGTTCATCTTTTCCGGATTCATTTAATACGGTTACCACTTTATGCACTTTGTAGCTGGCTTTGTTAATGGCTTTCACATCAAAATTGATTCGTTCTTCCCGTTTTACGGAATAGGCATTTTTTTTAAGTTGATCCGGTATCGATGCCGCATCAAAAATGTTGTTTTGAGCATAGCAACAGGGGAGCATAAACGCTAGTAAAATGATGGCAATGATTATTTTCATAGGGGTTCTTTCTTTCGTAAAATGACCTGTTCATTTAATTTGGATAATAAAATTTTATAGAATGCGGCGAAATCAGGATACTCTGCTACACTAAACCACGATCTTTTAAAATCAATCGACATCCGTACGTTGATTGCATTGCTTTCAGTTGTAATAAATCTTTTAAAACTAATACTGGTGTCGGGCATAATTAAAGAAATATCCTGCGGCAATTCTTCAAACATATAATTACCAGGTATGCTATAGTTGGCATACATTTTATATTCCTGAAGGTAACCCAGCTCAACATCAGTGCGTCTTTCGGAGGCTATGAATGGATTGGTTTCAATGCCTGAAAACATATTCAGGCTAAAATACTGATGATTTCCGGATCTGTTTAGCTGAATTGAAAAAGGTAATTTTTGCTCCAGGGGCAAAGCATCATTGTCCAGGTTTTCAATCAGCAAATCCCCTGTTTTTAAAACAAACGCTTGCTTTTTAAAATAGCGATCCTTGTACATCTCCTTGTTTTTTTGCCAATCTTCTAAACGTTCTTTACGGGCATATCCGCTGGTAGAAACCAAAACATCACCTTTCATCGTACCGGAGGTATCAATATATGCACTGATGGCTGTAACGTTTTTAAAACTGTTGAGGCTATCAGAAACTTCGAGCCACCTCTCTGATCCGGCCATTACAATAAAGCCTTTTGTATTTAAAATTTTTTCCGGTTTCAAATTAAATGATGCATTTTTATTTGCTGCATCCAGCAGGTATTCCTTGTCGCTGATGGATACCAATGCCATCACGGTATTAAACTGGCTAATGAATGGTAAAGTAGTATTCACCAAGCCATTATCCCTTGTACTGAAAAGTATCGGTAATGCTTTAACACCCGCCTGGTTTAGCAAAGAAAGCAACAGCAGGTTTAAGTCGCCGCTGCTGCCGTATTGGTCAGTGAATGTTTTTTTTATACCGTTGAAAGAATAGATTGACTCCTCCTCATTCCATTTGATTTTTTTTTGAACATAGTTATATAAGAAAGCCATTTTATTTTCCGGTCCATCCTGTGCATGGGCAGCGGCAAGCAGGGTAGCCGCTTCAGGTAATTTTTGGTTTAACTGGCTGCCAAAATCCGGATCTTTATTTAGTTCATCCACAATTTCGTTCCATTCACTATGTACATTTATTGTAATACCATTACCGTAATCCATTTCAAGTAACCTGAATGATAAACGTTGCATATAATCCCTGGGCGATCCCATAAAAGGTTCGTTTTGCACAGCATGGAGATTGCGCATGATGAAGGTTTTTTGTGATATCTCCTGGCTTACAGACGTGCCTTTTATTAACATCCGGTTTGTAAAACTTTTTTCTTTCAGTTCAAGCGAATCCGCTGTTAACGGGTGCACTATATAATGAAAAACGGACGGGATATTTATTTCATATCCACTATACCGGGTAGGCATGGTGCTTTGAAAATACCAGTCTTTAATTTCCGTAACTGACTTCTTTTCAATAAGATACTTGTACTCGATTACACTTCCAACTTTCACTTCTGGAAAAACCAAAATCAACTCGCTGCTTTGTTTATTGATCTTCCTGGTGTAAATACTATTTTTCTGAACGGCTGTTTTTTTAATAGTATGATCCACCGAAATATTAAAAGTGGAGGCTTCTATTTTTACAATCCGTTCTTCATTGTTAAAGCTGAAAAAGGGTATGGCTAAATTCCCATTGTGAATACCGGATGGTTTTAAAATTTTAATTCTTACCCTTCGTTCATGCATAGCGGAAAAGGGCGATGTTGAATCTAAGCTCCGGGAAAAATATACTTTACCCACATCAATCAATTTAAATGCATCGGCACCAGGATCAAAAGGGCAGTTTTTAAGCTCAAGGTCAGCAAAATCAATCTTCCCAAATACAGGAAATTCCCTTTGAGCAAAAACTGTGTTCAACAAGCAGTTAAGAGCTATTATAAAAAGGAAGGATTTCATACGACGATTGTAATTTTCTTTACACAGTGCTTACTTTTTTTGAAAAAATTTTACAAAACAAATCACTTGAAGAAGGCCGATGAAAAAATTATGAAGCTTGCAGTTCTCATTTGCAGGTATTATTTTTTTTTGAACAAGATAGATATTTTCAGCTATTTAAATTTAATTTGAGAAAAATATTCGTTTTAAAAAGCAACGCTATGAAACTATTAAAGGTATTGAGTGCCATTTTTTTCTTTTATTCCTGCAATGCACAGCCAAAGCAGGCAAAAATTACGATTAATAAAGATGATAATAGTTTGTTGTGGGAAGTAAGCGGGAAGGGGTTAAAAGGCAACTCTTACATATTCGGCACTTTCCATTTGATGTGCAAGGATGATATCAAATTTAGCGAGCAATTAAAAACTGCGGTCAATAATTCTGATCTTATTTATCTTGAAATGGACATGGATGATCCCTCCGTAATGTTGGGCGGACTTATGATGATGAATATGAAGGACGGTAAAAAGCTACAGGATCTTTATACAGTTGCCGAATACGAAAAGCTATCTACTTATTTTAAGGACGTGCTGCATATGCCCATCGGAATGTTGGAGAGAACCAAACCCTTCTTTCTGGCGGCAATGTTGTATCCCAAAATGATGCCATGCAAAAACATATCGGGAGTAGAACAGGAGTTGATGAACCTGGCAAAGTTGCAGAAAAAAGAGATTAAAGGGTTAGAAACAATGGAGTTCCAATCTGCTGTATTTGATAGTATTCCTTACGAGGAGCAAGCGAAGGATTTATTAAAATCGATCGACAGTATGCAGGCTTACCAGCAATATTTTGATACTATGATTACAGTTTATAAAACACAACGCCTGGGTGAAATTGAAAAACAGCTGAACGACACTACTTTTGGAACGGAAAATCACCAGGATCTTTTGTTGAATGACCGTAATAAAAACTGGATTGCCCAGTTAAAAAATATCATGAAAACCCAAAGTGTATTCGTAGCAGTAGGTACAGGGCATTTGGTTGGTAAAGAAGGCCTGATAAGTTTGCTTCGAAAGGAAGGATATACGCTAAAGCCCGTCTTGAACAAATAGTTTTTTTTCATTATCAATTTTGTTAAGTTTTGGTGAATGGGCAAGCATTCAAACTAAATAGCCGGTAATTTTGTATAAAAGAATAAATTTTTGAATGGATAAGATATTATACGCCGTACTACTAATTACGCTTTTTGCCGCATGTGAGAAGGATATCAACTTTAATTTGAAAGATTCATCAACATTGTTGGTAGTTGATGCCAGTATTGAAAATAACCAACCACCTGTTGTAATTCTTACCAAAAGCCTTGACTTTTATGGCACCATCGATCCCGGCTTGTTATTTAACTCTTTTGTACGAAATGCAGACGTAAGGATATCAAACGGAAGGCTTACACATAAGTTAAAGGAATACGGAAGGCAAGTTATAGGTACTGATTCATTGTATTATTATAGTATTGACTCTGCTAACCTGGCAACAGCCTTCTCC
>JBBQQP010000069.1:0-11939 GCA_038215675.1 Chitinophagales bacterium
GAAGCATCATCTACGCACCCGATAATGAATATGGCATGCAGCGTACCGAGGTAATGTGTGGCAGGTGTAAATCTCACCTTGGCCATGTTTTTGAAGATGGTCCTCCTCCTACATGTTTAAGGTATTGTATTAATTCGGTGATACTTGATTTCGACAAAGCGAAAAAGGCAGCCGATAGTTTTAAACAGTAAGATTTGTATATTCAAAAGACGCTCTTTTAAAAGATTAAAAACTGTTTGAATGGCGAAACGGATTTGTTGTTTAGATGCCGGATGTTCTCAACCCTAAGAAAGAGCATTCGGCATTTTTTATAATTTTCCATTTACAAAAAAGGGTTTAATTTTTCTTCCTGTCGACGCGAAATAAATTATCAGCAATGCTTATAAAGTTTGCAGCTTGTTGAATCAATTATAAAATCACCCTTTAAGAGTATGATACAATCCACATTTATAATTTTCAGGCATTTCACCAGCGTAGCATATCAACTACAATCAACCATCAAAAAGTAACATATCCAACATAGTTTCCGTCCATAATTTTTCTTTGGTTGCGTCCGTGTTTTTTAGCAACTTCATCCACTAAACCAAGTTTAATGAGAAAATTGAATATCCTTCTGGTGCTAGTTATGTGCACCAATCTTTTAAATGCCCAAAAAATTTCTACCAACCAATTTAAAAATCTAAAACCACGCAGCATAGGCCCGGCAGGTATGAGTGGCAGGGTTACGTCGATTGATGCATTACATAGCAATCCAGATGTAATTTATTTGGGCACAGCATCCGGCGGTGTTTGGAAAACGGAAAATGCAGGTAGCAACTGGATATCCATTTTTGATGAACAACCTATTTTAAATATAGGTGCCGTTGCCATTCAACAATCCAATCCATCTGTAGTATGGGTAGGCACTGGTGAAGGCAACCCGAGAAATTCTATAAACCTGGGTGGAGGAATTTACAAAAGTATGGATGCCGGTAAAACCTGGAAAATGATGGGACTTGAAAAAACCATCAACATACACCGGTTAATCATTGACCCCAACGATGCTAAAACAGTATATGTGGCTGCTATCGGCAATCCGTATGCAGAACATCCCGAACGTGGGGTATATAAAACCACCGATGGTGGAGATAGCTGGAAACTTATTTTGCACACCAACGATACCAGCGGATGTGCGGAACTGGTGATGGATCCAACCAATCCTAATAAATTAATTGCGAATATGTGGCAACACAGGCGCACCCCCTTTAGCTTTAATAGCGGTGGTGCTGGCAGTGGCTTGTACATGACTTTTGACGGCGGGAAAAATTGGGAAAAATTGGGAAACAAACAAGGTCTGCCAGATGGAGATTATGGTAGAATCGGTATCACCATTTCTACCAACGAACCTAAGCGCATTTATGCACTGGTAGAAGCAACGAAAAACGGACTTTACAAATCGGACGATGGTGGTTTTAAGTGGGAACTGGTTAATAGCAATAAGACTGATGTAACTAACAGGGCTTTTTACTTTCAGGATATCCGGGTAGATCCATCGAATGAAAACAGGCTATACAATATCAACCAGGTAATTACTATGAGCGAAGATGGTGGTAAAAGTTTTCAGAGTGTAATTCCCTATTCCGGTATTCACCCGGATCATCACGCTTTTTGGATACATCCAACCAATCCAAATTTTATCATTGATGGTAACGATGGGGGAATAGGCATTAGTCGCGATCGTGGCCGCACCTGGAAATTTGATGAACAGTTGCCGGTAGGTCAGTTTTATCATATTAGCGTGGATAACGAAATTCCTTATCATATTATGGGGGGAATGCAGGATAATGGAAGCTGGAGAGGACCTGCATATACCTGGATGGATGGCGGTATAAAAAACTATTTCTGGGACAATCTTTGGGGCGGAGATGGTTTTGATGTAGCACCCGATCCTCAAGATGCCAATTGGATTTATGCCATGTCACAAAAGGGAAGCCTTGGCAGGTACAATGTAGCTACCGGTGAACAAAGCCGTCTAAAGCCACCTAGTCCGGATTTAACTACAAGGCTGCGGTTTAACTGGAATGCAGCTTTTGCCCTGGCTCCTGATGAGCCGACTACAATTTATTACGGAAGTCAGTTTGTACACAAAAGCACGAACAAGGGATTTACCTGGAAAATCATCTCGCCGGATTTAACCACCAACAATGCCGCCCAGCAAAAACAGGATGAAAACGGAGGGTTGTCAGTTGACATTACAGGAGCAGAAAATTTCAATACCATCTTATGTATTGAGCCATCATCCAAAGATAAAAATGTTATTTGGGCAGGCACTGATGACGGGAATGTGCAGTTGTCGAAAGACGGCGGAAAGACATGGACAAATTTACGGGGAAAAATTCCAGGGATGCCACTGGGTGCATGGATTCCGCAAATAAGGGCCAGCAGGTACAATGCTGCGGAAGCTTTTGTGGTTTGTAATGACTACCGCAGGGGCGATTTTAAACCATACATATTTCGTACTAAAAATTTCGGCCAATCCTGGGAAATGGTAGTAAACGATAAAAAGGTAAAAGGTTATGCACTGTGTATCATTCAGGATCCGGTAGAACCCAATTTGATTTTTGCCGGAACAGAACAAGGGCTTTGGATAAGTTTTGACAACGGAACCAGTTTTGAACAATGGAAAAATGGCTATCCCTCTGTATCTACTTACGACCTTGCAATACAGGAAAGAGAAGCAGATTTATGTATAGCAACTTTTGGCAGGGCATTGTATGTAATGGATGATATACGGCCGCTAAGGAAATTTGCTGCTACCAATGGAAGTGTTGCATCAAAAAAGTTGACCATGTTTGAATCTCCTGCTGCCTACCAGGCAGAAATTAAAAATAAAGCAGGTTATGACTACAGTACCTGGGGTTTGTATGATGGAGAGAACAGAAGTACCGGAGCCGCTTATTCGTACTTTATTAAGCCCGGCGAAAAGTCGGATACAACAAAAAAAATGAAATCAGACTCAGTGACGATAAAGATAATGGATGATAAAAATGAGGTGATCAGAACATTTAAACAAAAAGCAGACACAGGTTTCAACAGGAATTACTGGAGCTTCGACACGAAAGGAATTCGCCAGCCGGGAAGCGCCAAACCAAAGCCAAACACACCGGAACCAAGAGGAGGAATGTCAGTTTTTCCAGGCACTTATAAAATGGTGATTTCTATGGGGAAAGATGCAGATTCTACCATGCTGGTTGTAAAGCCTGATGCTGCAGTGCAAAAATCCAGACAAGTATATGATGCACAATTGGCAGCGTTAAAAAGAATTGAAAGGAGCACCTTGAGGGTAGTGGAGATCACTGATCGGTTGACTGAAGCTGATGAAACAATTGCAAAAGTAGAGGCCCAACTGAAAAATATAGAAGGAGGCGATGCAGATAGTTTACGTAAATCGGGAAAGGCAATGACAGATTCAATCAAAAACATCCGCAATTTTATACTGGGCACCCCGCAGGAAAAGCAGGGATATGGGTCACCTTATGAAGCAACCGTAAATGGCTGGCTTAGGGAAGCAAGAGGTGAAGTGCTTGGTAAAAACAAAATACCGGATGCCCAGGAATTTGGATTAATTGAAATTGCAGAAGGATCCGTAAATGAAGCCATACAAAAGACCAATTTATTCTTCAACGGCAAATGGAAAGCTTTTCAACAACAGGCAGATAATACATCCATGAAAATGTTTAAAGATTTTAAGGCCATCGAATGACGGGCTTACACACATTTAATTATCAAAACATATATCCAATTACAAAATAAGAAACCTGCTGAATTCCCGGCAGGTTTCTTGTTTTACCCTTATTAAAAATTACTTTTGCCGCTTCATAATTTACTGTAGCCTTTCAAATTAAATTTATGCCCTCCACAAAATTGAGTCATCTTGCTGAAACCCTTATTGGATCTGAAATTGTTAAATTAGGAGCAGAGATAAAGGAAAAAATTAAACAGGGTAATAAAATTTATAATTACACCATTGGGGATTTTGACAGTTCAATTTTCCCAATCCCTGTTGAATTAGAAAACGAAATTATTGCAGCCTTTAAAAATCACCACACAACCTATCCGCCGGCCGAAGGTATCGCAGAATTAAGATCGGCGATATCCGGTTTTATACAATCAAGAGAAGGAATAACTTTTGATGCGAACGAAATTTTAATTGCTGCAGGAGGAAGACCTTTGATTTATACAGCATACCGGGCAATCGTAGATAAAGGCGATAAAGTAATTTATGCCGTGCCCAGCTGGAATAACAATCACTACGTACATTTTACCGAAGGCGAACATGTAGTGATTGAAACAAAGCTGGAGAACAACTTTATGCCGACCGCTAACGAAATTAAACCACATTTAAAAGGAACAGCATTACTGGCACTATGTTCTCCGCTAAATCCAACAGGTACCACTTTTACCAAAGAAGCCCTTGAGGCTATTTGTGACCTGGTGATTGCAGAAAATGCGCAACGTGGTACGGACGATAAAAAATTGTATTTATTATACGACCAAATTTACTGGACCTTAACTTTTGGTAAGGTTCAACATTACAATCCTGTTTCTTTAAGACCAGCAATGAAAGAGTTTACCATCTTCATTGATGGCATCAGCAAATCGTTTGCGTCCACAGGGGTAAGAGTGGGATGGGCATTGGGACCAGCAGGATTAATTAATAAAATGAAAGCCATCAATAGTCACGTTGGCGCATGGGCACCGATGGCCGAACAAAATGCTGTTGCGAATTATCTGGTACAAACATCGGCGGTTGATACATACTTTACGCATTTTAAAGCGGAACTTGAAGAAAGACTGGTAAATATTTATAAAGGATTTCAACAATTGAAAAGCGAGGGCTTTTCAGTAGATGCAATTGCCCCCCAAGCTGCCATTTATTTGACGATTAAAATAGATTTAGTTGGGAAAACTACCAGCCATGGAAATAAATTAGAGAATCAGGCTGACGTTACTGCCTACTTACTCAATCAGGCAGCACTAGCAATTGTACCATTTTCTGCATTTGGTGCCTCCGCAGGTAGCAGCTGGTACCGGTTAAGCGTGGGAACTTGTAAAAAAGAAGAAATCAATGAGATGTTGGGAAAATTAAAAAACGCATTAGAGCAATTAAATGCCTGTTCAACAGCGATCGTGAAGTAAGTTTTAATTAGCAAGAACTTAAAAAAGTTAGATCAATTTTTGCAATTCAAAAAAACAAAAGGTTTTAATTCCTGTTTGCGGATTGTATCCCGAATTACAATTGTTTTATTGATAACCTTATATTTATTAAGATCAAGTATTTCATGGGCAGAAACGATATTATCCAATCGTTCAACCACATGTAATAACTCATGTAACAATTCAACCTCATGTTCAATTGCCTGAGGGCTTAAAAGTTCCTGATTGAACAATACCAGCAAGTCCCGGTTCATTCTATTCATTTTAAGTTAGGTTTTTGTTACCTGCCATTCTAATTAGTAACCCACCAGCCCTTTTTTACTTGGGCAACCACATTGGTTCTTTTTTGAAGAGGCGCAACTGGTTAAAATAATGGAAACAATTAGGATGAACGATAAAGCGATTTTAGAATAACGTAGCATAATAATAGTTAAGCAAATTAGACTATTTTCATAAATAATTGTTGTTTTCTTAATATCCATTCATAAAATATTTAAAAAGATTAGAAAAAATAATAAAATATTGATCATTCCCCTTGATTGGGGACTTGGACATGCAACCCGTTGTATTCCGATTATCAGGGGATTGCTGGCAAATGGTTGCGACGTAGTAATTGCCGCAGAAGGAGCCATAAAATCATTGTTGAAACATGAATTTCAACAACTTATATTTATAACTGTAAGGGGCTACGGTATCAGTTATAGCAAACAAAAGTACTTGATGCCGTTAACGATTATCGCCCAGGTCCCCCGGATACTGATGCGGATTTATCAGGAACACCAATGGTTAAAAAAAAATGTGAAAAAATATTCAATTACTGCAATTATTGCTGATAATCGCTTCGGACTATACCATTCCGATCTCCCATCAGTGTATATCACCCACCAGTTATTGATTAAAACAGGTAACCATTTTACAGAAAAAATTGTCCAAAAAATACATTATTGGTTTATAAAAAAATACAGTTTTTGCTGGGTGCCTGATTTTGAGGGAACAAAAAATATTGCTGGCAAATTATCTCATCCATTCAATCGCCCCACAAACATTGCCTACATAGGAGGCCTTTCCCGATTTGAAAAAAGAGAATCGGTTGTGAAAAAATTTGACCTTTTATTACTTGTGTCAGGCCCTGAACCACAACGAACCATTTTTGAATCGCTTTTACTGGCACAGTTAAAAAATTTTAACGGAAAGTCTTTATTGATAAGAGGGCTGCCTGGAATTTCTGCAGTGAATGAATATGATTTTGAAGCAAAAAACAAAAAACCTAATCTTACAATCAAAAACCATCTTGACGCAAAAGAATTAAACGAGGCTATTGAGCATTCGGAACTGGTAATTTGCAGGAGTGGTTACACCACCATCATGGATTTAATTAAACTTAATAAAAAGGCGATATTGGTTCCTACACCTGGACAAACAGAACAGGAATACCTTGCATGGCATATGATGCATCAACAATTTTTTTATGCTAAAAGCCAGGAGCATTTTAATCTGGGAGAAGATTTGCAAGATGCTGCTGGATTCTCCTTTGAAAGTCCTTCTTTTAACATGGACCAGTATCAAACAATAATACAGCAATTTGTACAATCCCTCTAAAGTTTTGAACTTTTAAAAACCAATATTATTTGTGAATATTAAAACCAAGGCTCACTTGGGGCTGCTCGGAACGAATATTTTTTTCGCCATCAACCTGAGTACGGTAAAATACCTTACTGGTAATCACTTCATGCAGCCATTTGGAATGAATGTCATCAGGGTGGGTGTATCGGCTATCTTATTCTGGTTGCTTTTTTTAGTAAGTCCCATTAAAAAGACCATTGACAGAGTAGATTTACCGAGATTTT
This sequence comes from Chitinophagales bacterium, assembly GCA_038215675.1. Lineage (GTDB taxonomy): Bacteria > Bacteroidota > Bacteroidia > Chitinophagales > Chitinophagaceae > Ferruginibacter. The sequence continues at coordinate 7,044 of JBBQQP010000069.1, forward strand.
TTTGGTGCGCTTTAACAGGCATTGCCATCAACCAGATGTTGTTTTTAAAAGGATTGTCTCTTACCTATTCCATTCATGCAGTTTTACTAATGCTGACGACTCCTATTTTAATCACGATTATTGCGGCCTGGTTATTAAAAGAGCGGATTGGTTTTTACAAGGTTGTAGGCTTAGGTCTTGGTATAAGTGGGGCCGTTTTACTGATTACTTCCGGCAAAAATACCGGGAATGGGGATAATATTCTGCTGGGTGATTTGTTGATTTTGATCAATGCCATCTCCTATACTTTCTATTTCATTTTAGTAAAGCCGCTGATGTTGAAATATAATCCGGTGCAGGTAATCAGAATAATCTTTTCAATCGGCTTTTTAATGATACTTCCCTTTGGCTGGAATGAATTCATCGCCATCGAATGGCAAAGCTTTGGAAGGCTTGAATACACTTGTATTGGATTGATTGTGATTGGGGGAACCTTTTTAGCTTACCTGTTCAATGTTTATGGAATCAAAATTTTGGGAGCTTCTATGGCGGGAACTTATATTTATTCGCAACCAGTATTTGCTGCAATTATTGCCATGATCTTTTTAAAAGAACCGCTTGAACTGTATAAGGTTATTGCGGCGTGTTTGATATTTACCGGTGTTTATTTGTGTAACAAAAAAATAAATGATAATGCAATTTTATTTGGCAAAAACGGATGATGATTATACCGAAGCAAGGGCACTATTCAAAGAATACGCAGACGCCATCAATATCAACCTGGATTTTCAAAATTTTGACGAGGAATTGAATGGGTTGAAAAAAATGTATGCGTTACCAGATGGGGGAATCATTCTTGCAAAAGAAGCGTCGGAAATCATTGCCTGTGTAGCGATCAGAAAAATAAGCGAATCGGTGGGGGAGCTAAAAAGAATGTACACCAAACCGGGTCACCAAAATAAAGGCATTGGTAAAATTTTATTGGAAAAAGCTTTGCAACTTGCAGAGGATTGTAATTATGCGGTGGTTAAGCTAGATACTTTAAATTACATGCTGCCAGCCATTCATTTATATCAACAAGCCGGCTTTTATGAGATAGCTGCGTACTATCCCAATCCTATATCAACAGCAGTTTATTTCGAGAAAGTATTATAGTGTTTCAATTGGATGAGCCATCCGTTATAACGCATTTTTAGGATAATCAAAAAATAGGAATTGCTTTTTGGCTTTTCTAAAATCAGCCCATTTGTCTGACTGAATTTGTATTGCAAATACACCACAGGTAGGCATATTATCAACCCTAACCGCATCCGTTAACGTGTTTACAAATTCTGTTATACCGGGATTGTGAGAAAAAATAGCAACCATATCAGATGTGATATCCAATTGTTCAATGACTTCATAAAAATTATTTACGTCGGCATGGTATAACATGGAAACCAGTAAAATATCACTTTCTTTTTTGTCATACGCTCCACAAAATAATTCAGCTGTTTTTTTAGCTCTTTTAGCAGGGCTGGATACAAAAGTATCGATCAGAATATTCTGATCGATGAGTCTTTTTGCCATTTCAGGTGCATCTTTTTTCCCACGGTCATTCAGCGGTCGTTCAAAATCGGTAAGGGTGCCAATATCCCAACTACTTTTTGCATGACGGATTATAAGTAGTGTTTTACCCCCACCCAAAGAAGGTGTGGTATTGATGATATTTCCTAAGTCAGGCATTATAAATTTTATTTTTTTACTTTCAATTGATCGATATTAAAAATTATGCGGGATTGTACTTGCATTTTGTTGCAGGTGGTATTAATACCCTCTCACGTTTTTACCTTCCATGTAGTTCATAAACGCCTTATTACATACCCGGTTTCCACCCGGTGTCGGATAATTGCCAGTAAAATACCAGTCGCCAGTGTTTGTTGGGCAGGCCAGATGCAACGTTTCAATGGTTTGGTAAATTACTTTTACCGGAATAGTAATATCTTTTGGTGTAATGAGTTGCGCAATTTTTCTAGACATTTCGCCTAATGAAAATGGTTTGTACATTTGCCTTACCACATTCTCTGTATGAAGTTGGTTGTTGCGTTGTAGTTCTTTACATCTTTCAAGCATTTCCTCAAGCAAAGCTTCTTGTTTGCTTTCATGAATCAATTCAATGGCGGCTCTAAATGCAATAAAGTCACCCAGTTTACTCATGTCAATACCATAACAGTCGGGATACCTAATTTGTGGTGCAGAAGAAACGATGATGATTTTTTTAGGTTCCAATCTCGCCAGCATCCGGATGATACTTTCTTTTAAAGTGGTACCCCTCACAATAGAATCATCAATCACTACCAGGGTGTCTATATTCTTCCGTACGGTACCATAGGTTATATCATACACATGCTGTACCATCTCATTCCTGCTGCTGTCTTCTGTTATAAACGTACGCAGCTTTACGTCTTTAATCGCAATCTTTTCGAACCGTATTTTGCGGCTGATCATTTCAGTTAACTTCTCTTCATCAAAATCATTGCCCCAGCTTAAAATGCGTTCAACTTTTATTTTTTTAAGATAATCATCGGCACCTTTTAATAAACCGTAAAAAGCCGTTTCGGCTGTATTGGGAATAAAAGAAAAGATAGTGTTCCTTAAATCATTATCAATGGCTTTTAAAACTGGCTCGCTCAAATAACGACCCAGCGCTTTTCTTTCATTATAAATTTTTTCATCACTTCCACGACTAAAATAAATCCGTTCAAAACTACAGGCCTTGCGTTCTTTCGGCTCCATAACTTGTTCGATTCTGTAATTGCCATCCGGGTCTACCAATAAGGCACAGCCGGGCATCAATTCCTGCACTTCATTTTCGCCTACATTAAAGGCCGTTCTGATAGCAGCACGCTCGCTTGCGGCTACAATTACATCATCATTTATATAATAGTAGGACGGACGAATACCATGCGCATCTCTCACCACAAATGCATTGCCATTACCCACCAATCCACAAAAATTAAATCCCCCATCAAAAAGAGGAACCGCTCTCTTTAATACTTTGACAATATCCAGTTCGCCCGGAAAAGCCTCATCGGCCTTCACCAGAAAATGATGAATCACTTCCATCATTGCGGCCAGATCACTCTGGCGCTGAAACACACCTGGGTCGATATTGATAAGCCCGAATAATTCTTCCGTATTTACTAAATTGAAATTACCTGCCAATGCAAGATTGCGTGCAGGGATAGTATGTCTTTTTATAAAGGGGTGGCAAAATTCGACATTGTTTTTACCCTGGGTACCATATCGCAAATGACCCAACAAAAGTTCGCCCAGGTAATTCACATGGCCTTTCATCAGACCAGGATGATTTTTAATATCCGGCTGGTATTTTTCCAACTCTTCTATTTCTTTGCCTATCTGGAAAAAGAGGTCAGCGATTGGCTGATTCGCACTGCTTCTCAGCCGGTGTAAAAAAGGATATCCCGGCTCTACATTCAATTTTACCGTAGCAATACCGGCGCCATCCTGACCACGGTTGTGCTGTTTTTCCATCAATAAGTACAGCTTATTAAGGCCATACATTACAGAACCATACTGTTGCTGATAATAACTGAAAGGTTTGCGAAGTCGAATGAAGGCGAGTCCACATTCGTGTTTGATTTCGTCGCTCATGAATTAAAATAAGTTGCAAAGTTACAGGAATGTAAATTAAAAATCCCGGCCAAAGACCGGGATTAACTGTTAATATTATGATTGCTTACAAGCCACTTAAACAAAGTCCAATTTGGTATGGCCTGACGGCAGCACCGGAAACATCCTTTATGAACGACGTAATGGAATAGGATCCAAATAATGAAAAATTACCGATTCCTACCCTTGCAGTAGCTGCCAACCGTGTGCTGTTAAAATAGGTTCTTTTGCTAATTTTTTCTGTATAGGCGTTTATGGTGGTGTTGTTTTTATTTTGCAACGTCTTTCCCTTTGTATGTGCGTTCAGCATGGTGCCTACTTTAACGCCAACTGCTATTTTCCAACTCTTCTTTTGGTTTACGGGATCAGAAGTATACCGCAGTTCAATAGGGACTTCTGCAAAAGTTGTAGCTAGTTTATACTTCTTAAAATGATCGGTAGAATCAAGTTTACGAAAAGGTAGTAGCGTGGAAGAAGATTTTAAATCAACTGAAGTATTTTTAAAAAAAACATTGTTGTTACTGATACCCAATCCAAAAGCAACACTCCAGCGGGGATCAGTTTTAAAGGGCTTATTCATCATAATGGCAATATTAACTCCGCGGGATAAACCTTTCATCCTACTACTGATACTATCAGGTGCGCCTGCCCAGTTACCTGAACCCAACTGCACCATAAAATGGTCTCCTGCACGATCAATTACTTCCTTACTCCAGTCTTTTTTAGTTTGGCCAAATGCACTACTTGCTAATACGACAGCAAATGGAACGAACAATATTTTCTTCATATTTTATCTTAAGGGTGCAAAATAACGGCAAATATTTTAATGAAGCGTTAAATTGATTGCCTTTGATTATATTTGCAGCCTCCTTCTTCACAAAACGCGAAGAACGGGCCTATAGCTCAGTTGGTTAGAGCACCTGACTCATAATCAGGTGGTCCCTGGTTCGAGCCCAGGTGGGCCCACAAAATTTAGATTTAACCTGCAAATCAAATTGATTTGCAGGTTTTTTTATGATACTTTTTCAATAAAAAAATTAACCAAATCATTATAACCCTTTGCGTCTAAGTCAATTAATTTTGTGGTCAGATGTCTTTCGGAATGTTTATCGGCCCAATTTGATTCAACTATATTATTTTAGCTAAACATAAAATCATGAGCGCAATAAAAAATGTAATATGCGACTTAGGTGGCGTACTATTAAATGTGGACTACCACAAAACTGCAGATGCCTTTAAAACTCT
>JBBQQP010000070.1:0-11871 GCA_038215675.1 Chitinophagales bacterium
CTGGTGAGTGGCATCATCGTTCTCAGGTCGGTTCCTCCGCCCAGCCATACTGTGAAATCGGAAATGAGCCAATGCCCCAATGCAGCTACCACGGCTGCGAGTGCTATATTTTTTATATTTACTTTTTGCAGTGACAATTTACCCAAAAATACAATCAAAGTAAAAATGCCGTAGATGACATACCAGCCATTATACATCACGCCGTATTTACCATCAAACACGAAATAATTAATGATAAGATCACTTATTAATAAAGTGATTAGCGGGAATGCAAGCGCTTTCCATCTGCTGGTAAAATAGGCGCCTCCAAATAAACCCATTGCACCAATGGGGGTGTAGCTGGCCCATGGAGTTAATTGTGCGGCATTGGGAATACGTATTGCAGCAGCTGCTATCATCAGTATAAGCAATACCGCCAATCGGGGATTAAATTTTTCTGTTGCCATGAGTTTGTTTTTTTAAAATAAGTGAAGCAGGCTCATGTAGGCCTGCTTCAAAATAATTATTCTTACAAGTTAAATGTAACTCCGCCGTTAATTAAAAATGGAATCGCATTGTATCCTCTCAGGTCGAAGAATTTTTTATTGGCGATGTTTTGAAAATCTACAAAGAATTTTAAATTTTCTTTATAGTTGTAGGAGGCGTACGCACTAAGTAAGAAATATTGTTTTAGCAATACATCTTCCTTTTGATAACCGCCCACATCGTATCGGCGGCTTACAGATTTTCCGGTTATGGCTGCATAAATATCTTTTGTAAACTGGTAACCAATATTCAGATTTAAATTGTGTTTTGGCCGGCGTAAAAGATAATGATAGCTGGTGTCGTTCGTGTTTTTTCTACTTTGCGTTTGCTCGGTGCCGGTAATGAATGTGTAGTTGGCGGAAATACTTAAGTTTTTCAACAGCATCACTGCCAGTTCCATTTCAACGCCATCTACAATTTGTTTTACAAAATTGAAATAATTAAAATTTACATAGTTGTAGTCGATGCCATTATTGATATCCCGGTGAAAATAAACAATCCGGCTACTAATTTTTTCATGCGTTTGCTGTACACCCAATTCGTAGTTGGTAGATTTTTCGGGCTGCAGATTTTCATTGCCGCTAAATTCCTCAAACAACTGGTAAATAGAAGGCGCTTTAAACCCGGATGCAATACTTCCAAAAAATCGCCAATTTTTATCAATCGTATAAGATGGGTTGAACGTGTAGGTAGCGTTGTTGCCATAGCGGGAGTGTTTGTTGGTTCTTCCCCCAATTTCAACATTCAATTTTTTATTAAGTGCTGTAAAAATAAACGAGGAGTAAAAAGATGTTTGGTGCATGGATGTATCATCAAAACTGCTGCTATACGGTCCAAACCTGCTTAATGAATAATACTGCTGGTTCATATTGCTCCATCGATAGTCTGCGCCGGCAATAATGGTAAGCCATTTTGTTGCAACTATATTTCCAAATAATTCTCCATACTGCGTACGTCCGCCGTATTTGTTACTTTCAAATTTTGTTCCGAAGGGGCGTACAAATAAACTATCATTGTTGTATCTCCTGCTAAGCTCGCCATATTGGTAGTTACCTACGATATTTATAATTCCCTTTTTAAAATTTACACCAACGCCCGAACTAAGGTTGCTGTTATTGATAGTGTAGTCTTTTTCATCTGCAAAAACTCCCGCATCAATATCTGCTTTATACTGGCTGTGCTGAATAAATGTTTTTACCAGCAATGAAGGTATTAGCTGGTACTGAACTGCTGCGCTGATTACATTGCCATCGTAGCCATCCTCGTCAAAATTTTTGGTGCCGGTACTATCGTGTGCTGCAGAAAATCCATTGGATTTTAATTTTGCAAAACGGGTGCTGTACGTAAACTTTCCTTCTTTACCATACAACTGGAGATTGTTTCGGGTTGTATTTTTATTACCAAAGCCGGTAGTGGCTTTTATGTTGAAAGGCTTGCTCACATTGCTTTTTACGGTAATAATGTTGATGACGCCGGCTACCGCATCGCTACCATACAAAGTAGATTGTGCCCCTTTGCATATTTCAATTCGTTCCACATCATTGATAGAAAAAAGATTGAGGTCAAATTCATTGTTAATCATAGAAGGATCATTCACCGGGATACCATCCAGCAATATCAATGTTCTTCCGGAGGAGGCACCTCTTACAAAAACAGTTTGTACGCTGCCGGGTGCATTGTAAGCGCCGTTGATGGTAATGCCTGCCTGTTCGTTTAAAATTTGAGCAACTGTTTTGCCGCTACTTTTTTCAATTTGTTCCTTACTGATTACTGTAACAACCTTGCCTGTTTGGGATTGATTTACTGGAAACTTTGTAGCAGTAATCACTACTTCGTTTAAATTTTTGGAACTGTCCTCCGCGATCGGCGGATTTTTTTGTGCATGTGCTGAACTACTGATAATTACAGCAGCCGCAATAAAAATTTTCTTTTTCATTTTTTGAAAAATTTTTTTGTGACTGCTCCCGAGAAAATACAGGTGTGGCAATTACACACACTACCTGTTAGAAATATAAATGCCTTGCGGCGCTTACACTCCATGCCTTTCACCCGAAAGCCGTGAATGATTAAATGTGATACCTGGCAGGTCTTCTGGCTTGGTTTCTGCTGAACACCTTCCCGTTGATTTTACAACAGTGGTATGAAGATTCAACAGTGTGAATGGTGTCTAGTGTATGGTGAAATATCCGACGATTTCACCATTGCACATTGCCACTTCACAACCCTTACAGCTACGGGGATAGCGCCGGAATTACACCGGCTTCCCTTTTAATTCCGGATCAACTCCGGAAACCAAATTCGGTGCGAAGGTAAATGCAATGAAGTTGATTTACCAAATTAATCATTGCACCCTGGTTTAAAAAGCGATCGTTTTAATACCTGTTGTTATTGCAAAAATTGCTGCAAAGACGGATGCTTCTTTCAACAGGACATAATAGAATAAAGCATACCTGCTATTTATAAGGTTGATTTATTTGATGTCGGTGGATTATCTTATTTGCTTTCTGTATCTTCAAATCATGACAGCAAAATCTAACCAGCTTAACCTTTTCGATTTGTCCATGATTGTTGTAAGTCTTGTTATTGGCATGGGGATTTTTAGAAATCCGGCTTCTGTTGCTGCAACCTCAGGAAATAGCACTATCTTTTTTTTAGTGTGGACTGTGGGAGGATTGATTGCTTTATGCGGTGCATTAACCTATGCTGAGATCGGCCTTCGGCTTCCTTCGATGGGTGGTTATTACAAAGTGTTTGCTGAATGCTATCATCCGGCTGTTGGCTTTACAGTGAATGCTTTAATATTGATTAGCAATGCTGCTTCCCTTGCAGTGGTGGCTTTAATTGGCGCTGATTATGTAAGCGATTTATTGTTTGGTGTGCCATCGGGAATTTTCTTTAACACGGGCATTTCCATTTTGGCAGTTGCCTTATTTTACGTGGTTAATTTGTTTGGGTTAAAAACAAGCAGCCGCACTTTAAACGTACTGATTGTAATTAAAATCGGGCTGGTGATATTACTGATCGCCAGCGTATTTAAAGGTGTGATGATAGAGCCGCATGGGTATGAAACAAATTCTCCCCTTTTCACCCTGTCCGATAAATCAGCTTTGTCCTTGTTTTTAATTTCGTTGATCCCGGTTTGCTTCTCCTACGGCGGTTATCAGCAGTCCATCAATTTTGGGTCAGAGGTAAAGAGTACTAAAATTTTACCCAAAGGCATAATCATTGGAATCACTATCGTGGTGGTACTTTATTTATTGATCAACTATTCCTATACCCAGGTAATTGGTTATGATAAAATGAAAAACGCAAGTGCCATTGGCTCGCTTTTATGCGAAGCTTGGTTTGGCAAAGCCGGCGGTAAAGTATTTGATGCTTTGATGTTTTTGAGTGTATTGGCGTATGTGCATATTTTGCTGATGAGCAATCCAAGGGTAATGTATGCAATGAGCCAGGACAAAGTTTTCCCAAAAATATTCTCCTACCGAAGTCCTAAAAGCCAGGCACTGGTTGCAGGTCTTACCACTTTCGCATTGATCACCATTATCATTACTTTTTTTGGAAAAGGAGTTGATAATATTTTAAACTTCACCATGTTTTTAGATAGCATTGGAATGAGTACCTCCGCCGCTACTATTTTTATTTTAAGAAAGCGAAAGCAAAACCAGCAAATGGTTACCGGCACCTGGAATAGATTTACTCCAGTCTTTGCAGCTTTCTTTGTGTTTAGTTATTTTATGGTAGCTGTAGGGGTGGTGATAAAAAATCTGGATGCCGCTTTAATCGGTATTGGATTGCTGGCATTGTTACTGGGCATTTATTATATATTCTATTTTAAAAAGACTAAATAATGGACATCTGCTACATCATCAACGAACTGGCCGAAGACCGGGAAAATTATTTCAATGCCATTGCACCTCCCATAATTCAAAGCAGCAATTTTGCGTTTAAAACAGTGGATGAAATGCGCCTTGCATTTGCAGATGAATACTCAACGTATTTATATAGCCGCGGACTAAACCCCACTGTTGACATTCTACGCAAAAAATTAGCTGCGTTGGATAATGCTGAAGATTGCCTGGTATTTAACAGCGGTGCAGCCGCCATCTTTGCAGCGGTACTGGCCAATGTAAAATCGGGCGATCACATTGTGTCGGTTAAGAAGCCTTATACGTGGGCGCAAAAAATGTTCAACGACATCTTACCCCGCTTTGGAGTAACGACTTCGTACATCGATGGTCGTGATATAGAAAATTTTGAGCGTGCCATATTACCCAATACCACGGTTATTTATTTGGAAAGTCCGAACAGTTGGGATTTTGCCCTACAGGATTTAAAAGCAGTAGCTGAACTGGCAAAGGCGGAAGATATCATTACCATTATAGACAACAGCTATTGCACGCCCATTTATCAAAGACCATTGGATTATGGTATTGATCTTACACTGCAATCCGGCACTAAATATATAGGTGGACATAGCGATACGGTAGCAGGTGTTTTGAGTGGCAGCCGGGCGATGATCGAGCGAATATTCAATTCAGAATATATGAATGTCGGCAGTGGTATTTCGCCATTCAATGCATGGTTTCTCATTCGTGGCTTGCGTACCCTGCCCATGCGCCTGGAACGAATCACGAAAACAACTCACCAGGTAATCAATTACCTGAAACAGCATGAAAAAGTAGAAGCTGTTTTATTTCCATTGGATGATGGCTTTCCTCAATACCAGTTGGCCAAGCAACAAATGCAGGGTGCTTGCGGATTACTTACATTTATTATAAAAGCCAATACCCTACAGCAAATTGAAAAATTTTGCAATAGTCTGCAACATATTTTAATGGCGGTAAGCTGGGGTGGTCACGAGAGTTTGGTAATTCCCAAATGTGCCGGTATGCCGGTAGAAGAATTTGATGCAGTCAATAAGGAACATCGGATGATTCGGCTCTATGTAGGACTTGAAGAGCCGGATTACATTATCAAAGATTTGGAGCAGGGTTTTGAAAAAATGGATTAAAAACTACAATAACAAAATGTTTGATGTTCAATTAATTTAAAAATTATAAATCCCCTGCACGGGTAACTCAATAGCAAGTATTTTAAGCGGCACAAAATCTTCCGGCTTATTATAAATGGCAGATTGCCACTCTCCTTTATCATCTTTGCTAAAACAATTCACATACATAAATTCGGGTTCTACCAACAGATAATACTCCAGCGTCTCAATTTTTTGGTATTGAATAAACTCGTCAATCGTATCATATTTGCGGGTGCTGTCGCTGAGCACTTCAATAATCAGAACAGGAAACTGTTTGATGTACTTATTTTGTAAATCAGCCGGATGATTGGTGATAAAAACATCCGGATAAGTGAAATAGTCTTCATTCTGGATTTTTACTTTTACACTTTCCATGTACACCTTATACTCTTTACCGGATAAACGTGTTTTTAAGAGAAAGGTTAAATTGTAGCATATTTCATTGTGTAAATCGCTTGCACCTGACATATCATATAATTGACCGCTAATAAATTCATGCCTTAAATCGCTCGTTTCATCCAGTTGAATGTATTCATCTACAGTATATATCTTTTCCTTTATTGCTGGTATCATAAAAGTAGTATTTAACCAAATTTACAATTTTTTCTGGCATAATTAATTACCTATAACCGCAAGCATACATTTGGAGTTTTCAGGATGTAAATAAAGAATATACCTGCTGTTTATTGCCTCGTACTATAGGCTGTAAGTCTGTTCACAAAACAAATGGTTTATAAAGTGCAATGGCTGGCACAGTAGGACAACCGCTTGACCGAAGCTTTTAGTATAAATCCATTCAATATATGATTACAATGGATAATACCCGCAGTTTGTAAATTACATTGTTCTCTCCTGATATGCCTTTTACCAATATATTTGCCGCTTATAAAATTGGATGCCCCTCTTTACAAATGGATGTTATATTTTTGAAGTATGCGATATCTAAGTTATACCCTTATAGCCATCATTGCATTGTGCAATTCTATAACCGCCCAGGAGAAATGGGATTTGAGAAAATGTGTTGATTATGCCGTTAGCCATGGTTTCACCATAAGGCAGGCCGAACTGCAAACCAAACTGGCCGATATACAGTACAACCAAAGCAAGCTTTCGCAATTACCAAATCTAAATGCAGGCAATAGTTATGGCTTAAGTTTTGGTTTACGGGAAAATCCAACTACTGGTATTTTCGAAAACCAACGCTTTTTTAACCTGGGGCTGAACCTACAAAGCAGCGCCAGCATTTTTAATTGGTACAGTAAAAAAAATGCCATTGCTGCCGATCAGTTTGAAATGCTGGCTGCACGGGCGGGCGTTGAAAAACAAAAAAACGATTTGTCGTTATTGGTTGCCAACAATTACTTAACTGTATTATTGGCTAAAGAACAGGAAAACATTGCAAGAGTACAATTGCAACAGTCAATTGCCCAATACACCAATACCCGTAAGCTTGTAGACGCAGGGGCGCTACCGGAATTAAATGCAGCGGAACTGGAAGCGCAGGTTGCCCGTGACACATCGAGTGTGATATCTGCAAAAGGAAACGTACAACAAGCCATCCTTAACTTAAAGGCCAATTTAAACCTGGATGCTGCTGCTGAATTTGAAGTGGACATTCCACCGGTTGAAATGATCCCTATTGATCCAATTGCCGACTTGCAGCCAGAAGCGGTATTTGCATTAGCCGTTAAAAATTTGCCGCAACAACAAGTGAATAATTTAAAGTACCAGGCGGGCGAAAAAAATGTACTGTCTTCCAGAGGCGCCATGAAACCAAATATTGGAGCATTTGGAAATATTGGAACCAATTTCGTGTATTTTAAAACCCCTATTTACAACAGAATATTAACTGGTACTACTATCCCAACCGGGTTGATTGTAAATACTGGTACTGCAAACTTTCCTGTATTATCGCCTGTAACAAAGCAAGGTGATATTTCCGGTTATATTAAACCCAATGGACTCACGTCGCAAATTTCGAAAAACCTGGGACAAAATATTGGGTTGAATATAAGCGTGCCAATTTTTAATGGAAGCAGTTTACGCAGCAATTATGAGCGTTCAAAAGTAAATTTGCAAAACCTTTCATTGCAAAAGGAAATAGATAACCAAAAAATCAAGCAGGATATTTACCTGGCGTATAATGCTGCTATTGTTGCGCTGGAGAAATTTAATGCCAGCAAAAAGTCGGTAGAAACTTCGCAGCGTAGTTATGATTTTTCAAAAAAACGTTATGAGGTAGGGATGTTGCCAACACTTGATCTAATTACCAATCAAAATAATTTATTCAGGGCTAAACTGGAAATGGTTTCCAACCAATTTGATTATGTTTTTAAGATGAAGGTGCTGGAGTTTTATAAAGGAATGGGATTAAAGTTATAGCGCAGCATCTTCTAATCCCCCTTGGGCAGCGGAACGGAAGCCTAAAATGGATTGAGTTTTTTAAGGATAGCTTTAGTGAAATATTAATAAAGCAGGTGCAAATTCAAGTCGTTTTTAAGGAGAATGGTGCAGAAGAAAGTAGCCGTTGGTAATGATGAATTGTGTACACTGCGAATATGATTTTTAGGAATACTGGTTCTAATATTTTTTAAAGCATCCTGATTTTTAGGAATGAGTGGTTGCTGGCAGGATAGTAACAAACGACAAACACGAAATAATAAACAGAGTATATGAGTAAGACTGTAAAATGGGTTTTAATAGGACTGGTGCTTGTGTTGGCCACACTCGGAGTGTTAAAAGCCACGGGTGTATTTGGCGAAAAAGAAGGAACCAAGGTAACTGCTGAAAAGGCACAGAAGCGGACCATTATAGAAATTGTAAATGCAAGCGGAAAAATTTACCCTGAGATAGAAGTAAAAGTGAGTCCGGATATTAGTGGTGAAATTACCGAGCTCACCGTACTGGAAGGTGATAGTGTAAAAAAAGGCCAGATAGTAGCCCGTATTTACGCAGACATATACAGCATACAAGCCAACCAGGCAGCAAGTGGTGTAGCGCAAAGCGAGGCGCAGGTTGCCAATTCACAGGCTGCTTTAGACGCACTAAAGGCTCAACTGGACCAGTCGCAAAAGACGTACACCATGCAGAAGCAATTGTTTGATGATAAAGTGATTAGTCGGAATGAATTTAATCTGGCGGAGGCCAATTTTAAAAGTGCTCAGGCCAATCTCAATGCTGCAAAGCAGGGCATTCGGGGCGGTATGGCCGCGGTGCAAAGCGCACAGGCCAACCTTGCCAAAGCAAATAAGGATTTGAGCAGAACGGCTGTGCTTGCGCCGATGGATGGTGTGGTTAGTTTGTTGAGTGTGAAAAAGGGAGAACGGGTAGTGGGAAGTAACCTGATGAGCGGAACAGAAATGCTTCGCATAGCCGATATGTCTAAAATTGAAATAAGGGTAGACGTTAGTGAAAGTGATATACCAAAGGTACATTTGGGCGATAGTGCCATTGTAACCGTAGATGCTTACAGCGATCGTAAATTTAAAGGGCTTGTAACACAAATAGCAAGCAGTAATAATGGTGCGGCTTCACAATCGGCACTTACAAATACCAGTACAGATGTTACCAATTACAAAGTGTATGTTCGATTATTGCCGGAAAGCTATGCCGATTTGATGGGAAAACAGCGGGCTTACCCATTCAGACCGGGAATGAGTGCCAGCGCAGATATACAAACCAAAACCCGCATCAATGTTTTAAGCGTACCCATCAATGCTGTTACCACCAGGGATATTAATGATAGTACCGAGGTAAAAAAAGAAAGTCCAAAAAAAGACGATGAGATGATAGCCAAAACGGAAGCGTCGGCAGATGATCTGGAAGTGGTAGTATTTTTGGTAGACAAAGAAGGAATTGTAAAAAAGGCAAAGGTAAAAACTGCCATCCAGGATATCAATTATATTGAAATTACAGAAGGACTAAAAGAAGGAGATGAGGTAATATCAGGCCCCTATGATGTGGTGAGTAAACTTTTAAAAGTAAAAGACAAAGTAAAGGTGGTAGATAAGAAAGATTTATTTGAGAAAAAGAAATAGCAAACTGACATTCTACATTTTGACCAACAACTTTTCATTCGTTGAAAAGTTGTTGGTGTTTGAGAAAGGGTTTCAGCATTAAATGAGCAAAACCAGTTTGCCAGTCATTTGAATAATCTGCTGTAGAAATGTTGCCATATAATAAAAATTAATGCTAACGGAGTAATAGCATCCCTTGAAAACCACTACATTTACTTCAGTATTCAACCGCTGTTCATCCCATTTTCGGACTATATGAAACAGCACCTCGTCTCATTCAATTCAATATCCCATCTTTGTCAGCTGGCAAAACCATTGCAGTAATTACTATACAATCAATTGAATAAATACGCAAGGATGAAAAGATTATTTACCGGATACCATATTTTTTTTATGGTTTTATTATTTAATACCGGAAGCACTTTTTCACAAAATGCAGTATTGGTAAATTTTGGCAGCAATAACTGTTACAGTGCAAACAATCCCTCTTTTTCGTTGATCAATAATCCTTTAGGTGCGTCGCCCTCCGTATTGGCTGGCTGCAGCCTTACTGCACAATTGCCTAATTTTTTCGCCGTTTTTATTGCCTACAATCCGCTCAATAATAAAATATATGTGGCCGATGTAAGAAGCGGTATTGATACAAAAATATGGGTGATGGATATGGGCCTTCCATCCAATATTGCCTGCCCGGTAATTCCTGTAGCACCAACTTATTCCTACAGTTATGTAAGCAATAATTTTGAATTTGATAATAACGGGGACCTGTGGTCGTTTTCCAGCTATAATGTTATCACCGGCCGGTGCAATATGGATAAATTTGATGTTGCCACCGGCAACGTGATCAATACAAGAGTACTTCAGTTTCCGGCCGGCAACTTCCCCACCAGTATCAGCAGTGGCGATCTTACCATTTTACCCAATGGCCGCATGTTTGCAACACTGGGTGATCAACCCTCAAGGCTATACGAAATAAATAATTATAGCAGCACCAGTAGCAATGCTACTGCTACTTATTTACAAACCTTACCCAGAGATTGCTATGGCATCGCTTATTTAAACGGACAGTTGGAAGTTACCGGTATTGATTTTTCTGGAATCTGTTACTATTTTGATTATAAAATCAGCAGTAATACATTGGGTTTGCAAAAACCCTTTCAGATAGGGCAAGGGCCAATAGACAATTCAAGCTTAACACCATCTCTCGGAGTTACCAAACTCCTGGTAAATACCGTTAAAGTAAACAGTAATACAGCCGACCTTACCTACGAAGTGTATGTAAAAAATATCGGTAATGTAATCATCAACAATATAAATGTAGCCGACGATCTCGGGGCTGTATTCGGTGCTGCAAATGTATCCAATGTAAGTGCTGCATTTGTTGCAGGCGGTAATATGGGAGCCCTTACGTTGAATCCTTTTTTCAATGGTACCAGTAATATTTCTATTTTGAATGCCGGCCAAAAATTGTCCAACCAAACACTGGGAAACACCAACTATTATTTTAAGTTGCTTATAAAATGCAGGGTCACCAACCTCAGTGCAGCCACTATTTATTTAAACGCTGCTATAGCCCGTGGCACTATTGGCAACGCCGGTAATAGCAGTCTTATCAACATTGCAGATTCTTCTAACAATGGCACGGAGGCAGTTGTTGATCCCAACAACAATGGCAATGCAGGCGAAGTTGGAGAAAATATTCCAACCCCATTTGTTTTGGGAACGCTGCCGGTAAACTTTATTAATGTAGTTGCTTCTTTAATCAATAATAACACCGCCATTGTAAAATGGAAAATAGCCCCACCCACTATCAATGCGAAAAATTTTGAAGTGGAATACAGCACCGATGGAAGTAACTGGATTACGTTGGCAACAATCAATATTACCAATCCCACCCAGACAGATTACCAGCTGAATCACCAGCCCATACCGGCTGGCAACTTATATTACAGGATCAAACAAACAGACCATGATGGTGTGTATGTTTATAGCAAAATTGTATTGTTGCAGCAAAAAACAAATCAAAAGAATTTTATTGTATTGCCAAACCCTGCCAATCATTTTATACAGGTATCAGCACCTGTTGATGTAAATGGAAAAGTACAAATTGAATTGTACGATGCTGCCGGACGAAAAATTTATTCGAAGCCAATCACGCAGCCAATCACGGAAATCAACACCAGCTATCTATCAAACGGAACGTATCTGTTAAAAATAATTCACAACGAAGTAATAAATACCAGGAAGGTTTTGATTGTGCATTAGCGCCTTATTTCAACACTTTAGAATATAAAA
>JBBQQP010000071.1:0-11777 GCA_038215675.1 Chitinophagales bacterium
ATTTAGAAGGGTGAAAATCTACCCCCAATATTCCCCTGAAAACATTTGATGTTGTTTTTAGGGACGGGTGCAATGGTTGTTAACCCTTCAGAAGTGTTTCAGAAACCTGCGTTCATTTTTTTTTTGGAGAAGATTATTCGGGAAAAAGAATAGTTTACTTAGTAACGAGCTGCATAAACAGCGTAGCTCAACTTTTTGAGAAATGACTAAATAAATAATTCAATCTTTTCCGGTGCAAATAAAATTTCAAAACAAATATGAATCTAAAAAAAACGTTTTGGTATAGGGTGGGTACTCCTTCCGGGAGAGTTGAAGTAAATCACCCTTTTAAACAAATATTACATTAATTCTTTACTGGAAATTTAGAACTCACCATTGTAGTTTGAGTCTTATAGCATCAATACTGTTCCTGTTCGCTAGGAAAGTCCTTACTTTTTATATCGCTGATATATTGCTTGATGGCGCCGGAGATCTGTTCATCCAGGTTTAAATAACGTCTTAAAAAACGGGGCTTAAAATCTGTGTTGATGCCCAGCATATCATGCATTACCAACACCTGTCCATCGCAGGCACCGCCGGCTCCAATACCAATGGTTGGAATGTGAAGGCTATCGGTTACTTCTTTGGCAAGTGCCGCAGGAATTTTTTCCAAAACAATTGCAAAACAGCCGGCTTCCTGTAACAACAGGGCATCTTTTCTTAGTTTATCTGCCTCTGCATCTTCCGTTGCCCTTACCACATAAGTCCCGAATTTATTGATGGATTGTGGGGTAAGACCAAGGTGTCCCATCACCGGTATTCCAGCGCTGACTATTTTTTTTACTGAATCAATTACTTCCTCTCCGCCTTCCAGCTTTACGGTGTGGCCACCACTTTCTTTCATAATCTTAATGGCTGATGCAAGTGCGATATCAGAATTGGATTGGTAATAGCCAAAAGGTATATCCACTACTATCAGGCTTCTTTCCCTTGCACGTACCACACTCTGTGCATGATAGATCATTTGGTCCAGTGTAATAGGAAGGGTAGTGGCATGTCCGGCCATTACGTTACTGGCGCTGTCACCCACTAAAATAATATCAATACCCGCTGCATCAAATAATTTTGCAAACGAAAAATCATAGGCCGTAATCATAGAGATTTTTTCCGCTGCCACTTTCATTTTTTGAAGCGTATTGGTGGTTACTTTTTTATATTCTGTTTCTGGTAAAGCCATGGAAATCAAATTTTTAAAATTGGAATGAATGCTGGTTCTTGGTTTTTAAAGAACAACAAATATATCAATCTTATCCTTAGACAATCCAGGTTTTTGAATTCTTGCGGAGCAAGCGTCTGCTGGCTTCGTTTTAGCGAAGCAGCATCACGCTGCCTTTTCTTACAAAAATGCCGCCTGCAGGGCATTCCATTTCTGTGAAGTAGGTGTAGGCTCCCGCTGGCATTGGTTCGCCTTTAAAGGTTCCGTCCCACCCGTTTGTACCATTGCTCGCTATATAATTGTTGCGCTCATACACCAGTTTGCCCCAGCGGTTGAATATAATCATGTGCCTTACAATAGAAATACCTTTTATGCTAAAGCGATCATTGTTGCCATCGTTGTTTGGAGAAAAAGCAGACGGAATAAATACCCTGCTTTCCTCGCATTGTAGTTTTAAAGACACCTGTGCGGTATCGGTACAACCGACATTGTTTTTAACCACCAATTGATAAGTTATGGCTGCCAATGGAGTGCTTATTGGTGAAGCGCAACTGGTGCAACTAAGATACTCAATTGGTGACCATGTCCATTGAACAACGTCTGTGCTATTGGTTGCTGACAATTGAACGGGATTGCCTAACAAAACTTCAGGAACTGGTGAAATATTTACAATCGGTAGCGGCAGCACCAGTACAACTATACTTGCTGTATCAGAAAAGCATTGATAGCGATCGCTACCGGTTACTGTAAACGTAGTATTTTTCAATGGGGTGGCAACCGGGTTCGGAATATTGACATCACTGAGCGCATTTATATTGAAGATCCATTTGTAACGATCTGCTCCGGATGCTTTTAACGGAGTGGACCTGCCAAAACAGATGGCGGTATCCACCGATAATTTTATTTTGTTTTTTTGAATCACGGTCACCAACACGCTGTCTTTATTTGTGCAACCAATATCATCTTTTACCGTTACATAATATCGGGTGGTACTATCCGGACTTGCACCTGGTGCAGCTACCAGCGAACTGCTTAAACCCTTTACGGGCGTCCATGCATAGGAACTGCCTCCACTTGCGGTAATAGTAATCGATTTACCTCTGCAAAGAATTGGTGCAGCCGGGCTAATTGCTACTACAGGGTTACTTCTTATAATGATCAATTCACTTAACGAGGTAAATGTATTGCAGCCATTCGAATCACTTAGCATCAGCGAAGCCGCATAAGAGCCGGGTGTATTGTATTGATGAGATGCAGAAGTATCTTTTGAGTTGACTAAACTGCCGTCGCCAAAATCCCAGATAAAGGAAGTCGCATTGTTAGTGGAGCCAACCAATGTTGAAATAAGACCAATACACCCAAGTTTTTTATCAACCTTTAAAGATGCAGTTGCGTATTTGATCACAACGGAATCAAGATAGGTACCCGTTAAACCTCCGGGACCATACACATAAAGTTTGATAAAATATTTCCCCGGTTTTTCATACACATGTGCCGGGTAATTGATATTGTCTGCAGTAACGCCGTCGCCAAAATCCCACTTTACGCTGGTGTAATTAATTGAATTATTGCTAAACCTTGCCAATACAGGCGGGCAATTACCTGCTGTAAGAAATGAAGTACTTATTGCAAAGGCTGGGTTAAAATTATTGACGGTAATCTGTTGCGAGGTAGAGTCCGTGCAATTGGTAGCCGGATTTTTAGCAATCAACAGCACGGTATATTTACCGGGTACCGGATAGGCATGCGAAGGATTGTAATTAGTTGAAGAAGTGCCATCTCCAAAAAGCCAGGTGTACTGTGTGTTGTAACTATTATAATTATTGGTATAGTTATAAAAATAAACAGGTAAAGTTATAAAGGTATTGTTGGACGAAGGATTGAAAGCAGCCTTTGGGCCATTTACATTAACGTAACGGGATTGTGCACTTGCAGTTGAATTGGAGGAACATCCGCTGGAATCAGTAATGGTAAGACTAACATAATATTGACCGGGACTAGCGTATCGATGACTTACTGTACCGCTCTGGTTAACTGTTTGAGAATTGCCATCACCGAAGTTCCATTGCCAGCTTAAAATTTTCGAGTTGGATTTTGAAGTGTCTTTTAATATGACCGGTGATTTAAAACAAATATTATCAGTAATTATTTGAAATCCTGCCTCAGAGCCTTTCACTTTTAGCGGGACAAAATTGGTGGTATCCAAACAATTAAAAAACCGCGACCTTGTAATCATTCTAATCTCAGATTTCGCTTTGTCAAAATTCGAAATGTTGCCCAGGTATTCATTGCTCCACAGATAGTAATAGGAGTCATCTCTAACCGTTCCATTAAACGGTGTATTGTCACCATAATAATAATTGAATGAAAAGTTTTGGGTAATCAGATCCACCAATGGATTGCGGTCGTAATTGGTCATTCGAACGGTCACGATATCGCCGGTACATACTTCAGTTTTATCAAGTTTCAGTACCGGTGATTGCTTCAGGTGGACAGCAGTGTATATTGAATCTCCCACAGAGCAGGTCCCATTAACGGCGGTAAGCTTAACGGGGTATTGTTTACTCTGTGTGTACTGGTGTTCTACGGTTTTTTGCGTACTGTCTGTTTGAAGTGTGGTGCCATCGCCAAAATCCCATGTGAGCTGGTTCGATTTTACGGATGCCTGTGTAAAAGTTACAATACCACGATTTCCATCACAAGTATTGGTTTGTCCGGTGATTTTGGGAAAAGGCGGACTAACTTTTATTAAATTGGTTTTTATGAGTGTATCTGCACATAGTCCAAAGTTGCTTACAATCAGCCGGATGCTATAGGTGCTGTCTTGCCGATACTGGTGATAAATGTAATTTGAAGCATAAAGATTCTGCATGGTGCCATCCCCTAAATCCCAGATGTAATAAAAATTACCGGTTTGCTGTAGCGCAGTAAGTAGTACAGGTGTTTGTCCGCAAACATTGGTAGCAGATACTGTGAAATCTGCCTTTGGCTTCGGATAAACAGTTACGTTGCCATGAGATACCAGACCTGTACATCCGTTGTTGGTTTTGTAAGATAAGGTAACACTGTAATTACCAGGTTTTGTAAATTTATATGTTGGCTGGATTTCTGTGGAAATACTGCTGTCTCCAAAATTCCAGTTGTATGTTACAATGCTATCCGTAGCAGGACTTATAGATGCTTTGAATTTTAACTCAACGGGGCCGCAGTTGCTTAGATTTCCCTCCGCATTGATGTAGACATATGGCCGGGTAATATTGACCGTTTTTTCTGTAAAAGCAACACAGCCCTCCGCATTTTCTACCTTCAGCCTTACCTGGAAACTGCCATCAGAAAGATAGTTGAATGAAGGCGCCTGCAATCTTGAAAAAACGGAATCATAATAATAGTAGCGTTGAAAGTTCCATTCCCATTTAATATTTCCAGCCGCTGTATCCTTGAAATCAACCATTACCGGAGCGCCGCATTCACCTTTAATAACTGAATTAAAGCCTTTTGGATCAGGGCTTTGTTTAACCGCAACTATTTTTGAAATCGAGTCTTTACAGGTTCCAAAGTAGTTTACCAGTTTTATGTTGTATGTGCCACTTAGCGGAAAATTGGCTGATAGATTTCCATAATTGTTATACTGATTAACACCATCAATGCTCCACAAAGAAGAAGTAGGCGTGGGGCTGCTTGTACTATTGATTGAAACATAGTTGTTGCTGTTGCATATCAAGGCAGGTACATTAAAATCGGTTGAAAAGCTGGCAACATTGATAAAACCGTTTTGAATACTTGAGGCCGAGCAGCCTTCGGAACTAATCACTGTTAGTTTGACAGTATAAATCCCTTTTAAGTTAAAAACATGCGAAGGAGCCACCAGGGTAGAAGTGGTACCATCGCCAAAATCCCAAAGGTAGCTCAGGGTACCCGGACCTCTGCTGGCATTGGAAAACTGCACAGCATCCGTTACGCTACATAACACTGTTTGGCTGGCGCTGAATTGCGCTTTAATGGATGGAAGAATTTTGATAAGACGGTCTTTTACGATTGTTTTTGTACAACCGAAATTGTTACTTACAGTCAGGCTTACCGTAGCATCCTGGGGAACCGTATATACATGCGATTGGGAGGCACCAAATTGTTGTAGAATATTCCCATCTCCAAAATCCCAGGTATAACCATTGATGCTGGCACTGCCCGCGGATGCATTTGCAGTAAAATCAACCTGCACCGGTAAACAGCCTTTTACAGATGAAGCAGTAAAGTCAACAACGGGTTTTGCGTAAACTGTAATTTGTTTTGTTTTGTTAGAAGAAATACTGCCGTCCTTTACGGTGAGGGTTACATTGTAAGTCCGTTCATCTTTAAAAATTGCGCCAGGGCTAAGAATACCAGCTGTATTGCCATTGTCAAAATTCCACGTGTAAACAGCATTTGCAGATGCACCTGTTGTTTGGTTGATAAATGAAACGGCAAGTGGCGAGCAGCCGCCGGTTTTATTTGCTGAAAAATCGGCATTCAATTGTGCTGTAAGCACAAAAGGTAAGATAGCTAAAAGAATGGGTGCGATCAGCAATCGGAAGTAAATGGTTGTTCTACAGTCAGTTTTCATGGGCAGGGGTCTATTGGGTAATGGTCGATCGTAATATAGGGATGTTTTCCGAAAGGATTTTTTTTATCTAGAAAAAAATCCCTGAAATAATGAAATGAATTTAAACATACTGCTGGTATCACCTTTTTACAATAAAGCAAAACATTTTACTGCTTGCTTCCGAAATGTTATTTATTAAAAAATAGCATGTTCACGTAATTCCTCCGCCCTTGAGATGTCATTTAAACAGGTTTAATTTCCTCCCAGAGATGTTTTATTAAACCATCTGCTAAACCGATTTTTGGTACAAATATTTGTTCTGCGCCAGCCCAACGCATTATGTTGATGTAGATCAATAAAGCCGGCACAATTACATCTGCCCGGTCGGCTCTTAAGCTATATTTTGTGATTCTTTCCGATAAAGTCACACTGCTTAGCTCCTTGTAATAATCTCTTAAAAGTTCCAGTGACAGTGGTTTTCCATCTTTCCGCTTACTCATTGAGAATACTTTGTTGATGTTGCCTCCGCTACCAATGGCCACTACTTCTTTTTGTCCTTTAATTACGTTTCTCAAAATGTCTTTCATATCATCCCAATCCAGTTCTGTTACCATGTTTTTAAGTAACCGGATGGTACCTATGTTAAATGATTTTTTGTAGATGAGTATGCCATTGCTAAAAAATGAAAGTTCAGTGCTACCACCACCTACGTCAATATAAAGATAGCTATGGTCTTTGTCCATATTTTCGGCCACATGATTTTCGTATATCAACCCTGCTTCGATATCACCGGTAATTATTTCAATTTCAATTTCCGTTTCCATTTTTACTTTACGGAGAATATCGGCAGAATTTTTTGCATCTCTCATGGCACTGGTGGCGCATGCTTTTATTTGTGTAACGTCGTAGGCATTGCATAAATGTTTGTACGCTTTCATCGTTTGCATTATCATCCCAATTTTTTGCTTTGTTATGATACTATGTTCAAACACATCAAAACCAAGCCGGAGCGGCACCCTTACGAGGTTTAATTTATTGAAGGAAACAATGCCCTTTTCATCAGTTGAAACTTCTGTTATTAAGAGTCTTGCCGCGTTACTACCTATATCGATTGCTGCTAATATCATTGTGTTGGATGCGTTAAAAATTTACCGTTGTTATGCCCCGCCCCGATTACTGACTCTAAATGGCAGGCCAGTTAGAAAACAATTTGTTGCAAAGATAGGATGTAACGGCGCTAACCATTTGATTCATCCAAAAGGTAGAGGCCCTTTATAATTATTATAGTTTACAGGTTTGGCAGTGAAAGGGATTAGTTTATCAATTTTCTATACAGGTAGTTATAGGTTTCTACCTGCGAACGTATTTTTTTTGTATTTCGTGGGTTTACGTATTGGTTGTCGAGGTGATTGTTTAATTTTCTTGCTTTGATATTGTCTGATAGCTGGATATGTAGGATGTCTTTTAATTCCTGCTGAATTTCTTTATTAAAAATGGGGCATGCTACTTCTATCCGGTGATCTATATTTCTTACCATCCAATCTGCTGATGAAATGAATACCTTTTCATCGCCATCATTGCGAAAGATCATTAAACGGGCATGTTCGAGGTATTCATCCACAATGCTGATGGCTTGTATGGGATGCCTGAATTTTTTATTTTCAGTCAACATGCAAAAGATCCCTCTTACCACTAATTTAATTTCTACCCCAGCCTTTGCGGCTTCGTATAATTTTTCTATCAACAATTCATCACTCAATGAATTTACTTTTAGCAGAATGGAGGCATGTTTACCTGCTTTTGCCGATCTTATTTCTTTTGAAACCATTAGTAAAAGTTGCTTGCGCATTGTAACCGGACTAACCAATAATGTTTTGCAGGCCCGTAAAAACCGAACCCGGGTTCTAGGTTGTTCCAGGTAATGGAAGATCCTGTTTACATCTGCCATTATGTTGCGGTCTGACGTAAGCAAGCAATGATCGCCATAGATGGTAGCGGTGCGTTCATTTAGATTTCCTGTACTCACAAATCCATAATGGATGGTGCGGTTATTCACCACCTTTTTTATCAGGCAAAGTTTACAGTGAACCTTCATATTTGGCACACCAATCAACACCTTAGCGCCTGCTTCCTCCAGTTCTTCTTTCCATTCCAGGTTTGCTTCTTCGTCAAACCTGGCTCGTAATTCAATTACGGCTGTTACCTGTTTTCCGTTGCGCACAGCATTGGTAATGGCATTAATGATTTTAGACCTTGCAGCAAGCCGGTAGCAGGTTATTTTAATGCTGGTAACCTGAGGGTCAATGGCCGCCTCACGCAATAAATCGATTACACTATCATAGGAATGATAGGGAAAATTTAACAGTATGTCCTTTTTCAACACCACATCTGACACTCTGTTTACATTTCTTAATTGGGGATGCACAAACGGTCTTTTACGGGTATTCTTTTGTTCAAATACAGATTCCGGGAAATTAATAAAGTCCTTGAAATTGTGTATCCGGCCGCCCGGTATCAGGTTGTCTTTTTCGGTAAGGCCTAAACGCTTTACAAGGTATGTAAGGAGCGTGGCATCAATATCTTTGTCAAAAACAAAACGTACCGGTTTTCCTTTCTTCCTGTTTTTGATGCCTTTCTCAATTTTTTCCATGAGGGAAGTCGCCACATCATTGTCGATGTCAATTTCAGCATCGCGGGTTACTTTAATAATATGAGCAGAAAAAACATCATACCCAAAAAATGAAAATATTTGGGGCAGGCAATAGCGAATTACATCTTCCAATAAAATAATATGCCGTTCGTCTTTCACGGATGGTAATAGTACGAAACGTGGTAAGCGCCTTGCAGGTACCGATACCAATGCAAACCGCTGGGCAATGCTTTTATCTTTCGTTGATAATTTACAAGCGAGGTAAATCGACTTATCGCTCAAGGTAGGAAAGGCTTGTATACTTTCTATCATCAAAGGAACAATGTTGCTCCTGATTTCGTCATCAAAATAAGCAGTAATAAATTTTTGCTGAATCCTGTTTAATTGCTTATCATTTATTACTAAGATCTTTTGTTTTTTTAATTCTCTTAATATCTCATTCCAAATCCGGTCAAATTCTTTTTGTTGTTCCATCACTTTATCCTGTATCTCTTCCAATATAATTCCTGGTGAAACTTCCAGGTGCATATTGCCTTTATTCCCCACTTTAATCATCCGCTTCAACGTTGCCACCCTTACCCGAAAAAACTCATCAAGGTTGTTGGAAAATATACCTAAAAAACGAATGCGTTCCCGTAACGGAACCGTTTCATCTGCTGCTTCCTGCAACACCCTGCTATTAAAAGATAACCAGCTTATATCCCGTACAATTACTTTTTGTTGTACTCTATGATGTATCAAAGTATATTTATTTTAAATGATGTTGCGAAAATAAATGGATGTATCTATAAAAACCTGAAACCAATGTTAAGTTTAAATTTTCAGCTCAACGCAGAAGTGGCATTTTTTGACTGCCTGTTGTAATACGGCAGGGCGATCAGCGAAACAAAACCTACAATTAAGATGATAAAAAACTGAGCAATCCACTGTAGTAACCCGTTTGCATAGCCATACGATATTTCTATACCATATAAAAACATAACCTCCATTATAAACCATTGATAAGTTCCAATACCACCGGGGGTAACAATCATACCTATACTTGCAAATGCCAATACCGGGAAAGCAGCAGCAATGGGCAAACCTGAAGTTTGTGGGATCACAAAAAAGCCGATATAGGTGCCGGCGGCGTAACAACACCAGATAAAAATGCTGTGGAAAATAAATGCCTTTTTGTTTTGTAAATTTTTCACGCTGCTTAAGCCTGCTCCCACACCTTTAAAGAGAATGTTGATTTTTTTTACCAATCCTACTTCACTGTATTTCTTAAAAATAAACTTCATGGTAAAGTAAACAATCACCACTAAGGCAAAGAAGATTACCAGTTTCAAAATCATTAATTCCTTATTGCCAGATAGAAAGTTTGATGCAATCGTTTTCTTTGCGTATCCCCCGATGATGCTTGCCTGTGTGGCGATAGCTATAACAAAAACCAATAAAAGGGAAACCACATCAATGGCCCGTTCTACCAAAATGGTACCTACCAATTTATCCGAAGGTACTTTTTCGTATTTTCCTAAAATGGTACATTTTAATACTTCGCCCAAACGGGGCACTGCAAGGTTTGCAAGATAACCGACCATCACTGCAAAAAAAGTGTTGATAAGGCTGGGATTGTATCCCATTGGTTTCATTAGGATTCTCCAACGGATGGCCCTGCTTACATGACTTGCGATTAGTATAAAAAATACCGGGATGAACAATATATAGCGGGCCGTTTTAAGAGCCGTTTTACATTCTTCCCAGTTTTTATCGCCCATTTTATGAATGCTCCACCAAACTAGGAAAATACCAAGGCCCAGGAAAAACAAATATTTTATTATGGTAAGGACCGCTTTTTTCATAATGGGCTACAAATTAAGAAGTTATGATGAGAAAGCATTTTAAAGGACAAGGGAAAAAATGACCATTTTTTAAAGTAAAAAGTAAATCAGGCAAACAATAAAGGGTTCAAAACAAGATTATCGATTAGCCGTACTTTACCTGAAAAAGCTGCAATTAAAGCTACCGTGGTAGTCTCTCCATCCCAACTATCAAGGACTTCAAGTTTCTCTTCAGTGGCTATTTCCACATAATCAACCTTCAATCCTTTTTTTGTAAGCCGGGCCTTTACTGATTCTGTCAGCTCAACAATGTTTCCTTTTTTAAGAGTGCCTTTTATATAAACGAGCGCCTCATAAATAGCCGGTGCAGTTTTTCTTTCATTTTCATTTAACCTTATATTTCGGCTACTCATTGCCAGGCCATCTGTTTCCCTTTGTGTGGTGCACATCATTATTTGAGTGTTTATATTAAAATCTGTTATCAGTTTTTTTATCACCATACATTGCTGAAAATCCTTTTGACCTAGGTATAGTCGGCCAGGTATAATTATTTCAAGTAAGCGGTGGACCACCTGGCATACTCCCTGAAAATGATCGGGCCTAAACTTTCCCTCCAGTATCGTTTCTAACTTACCAAGATTATAGGTAACTGATCTGCTCACACCGAATGGGTAGATAGCATTCACTGCAGGCAAAAAAAGTAAATCGCATCCAGCCTTCTCTAAACTGAAAACGTCTTTTTCTATACTTGCAGGATATTTTTCAAAATCTTTAGGATCATTGAATTGGGTCGGATTTACAAAAATACTGCAGATAACCAAATCGTTTTCTAGCCGCGCTTTTTTTATTAGTCCAATATGACCCTGATGTAAGGCTCCCATAGTAGGCACAAAACCGGTAACTATTTTTTCGCTCTTTTCCTTCAGTAAAAAAGTATGTATGTCTGACGGTTGTTTAAATATTATCATTCTATAACTTGTTATGCATCAAATGTAGGTGTATAATGTTTGTAAGAAAATTATTGTAACTTTGCGCCCTTTAAGGAAATACACGAGGACTCACTAATCAAGCACAAATGTCTACAAAAAAAAGAATTTTATTTATTGCCAACGAAATGTCACCCTATGTTGAACTTACAGAGTTTGCAGAGATCATTAACAAATTGGCTATAAAATCAAATGATAGTGGAATGGAAGTGAGGTGCATCATGCCTCGTTTTGGTATTATCAATGAAAGAAGACACCGTTTGCATGAAGTGGTCCGTTTGTCTGGTATCAATGTATCGATCGATGGCGATGACTATCCGCTGGTAATTAAGGTGGCTTCGTTACCCAATGCGAGATTACAGGTATATTTTTTGGACAATGAAGATTTTTTCAGACGCAAATCCATTTTTACAGACGAAAATGAAACATGGTACGATGACAACGGTTTAAGAACCGCATTGTTTTGCAAGGGTGCATTAGAAACCGTTCGTAAGTTTGGCTGGCCTCCAGACATTATCCATTGTAGTGGTTGGATGACAGGGTT
>JBBQQP010000072.1:0-11562 GCA_038215675.1 Chitinophagales bacterium
GAAATATCATAAGCAAGGTTTTTGGATTAAAGTTTTTGGAGCCCTTTGTTTTTCTGTTTTTCATGGAATTATTTCACCGGGTAATGATTCGATTTCTTTGTATTATGATGAAGGGATCCACATAGCAAAGTTAATTGTAGAAGACGCGTCCAACATTCAATTAATTTTTTCGTCCGGTGCAGATTTTGATCAATCGCTTTTGTTCAATCCTTACAACAAGGGTTATTTTAGCAGTGAAAGCAATTATTTTGTTGTAAGATTGGTTTCCATTTTTTCCTTTGTCTGTTTTAGAAATTACACGGTAATGAACCTTGTTTTTTCAATGATTTCTTTTAGTGGTGTTTGGCAGTTGTATAAATTCTTTTATGAACAATATCCGCAGTTGCATAAAAAATTAGCCATTGCTATCATTTATTTCCCCACGTTTGTTTTTTGGAGCTCCGGAATTTTAAAAGATCCTTTATGCACGGGAATGCTGGGATGGATGACCTACTCGCTCTACAATGCCTTTTTAAAAAAGCAAACAATCTTTAAAAATGTATTGATTGCAATCGCTTCAGGCTACATGCTGGCTATTGTAAAATCATATATTTTGTTTGCTTATCTGCCATTTTTTTTCTCCTTTTTAGTGCTCATTAATTTTAAACGAATTGAAACAACAGGCACAAAAATTTTGGCCTTTGCCGGACTATTGATCATAATACCGGTAGGTTTTTATATTGTTTCCGATAAGCTGGAAAAGGAATTGGGCGTTTTTGCATTGAGCAAATTGTCTGAGTCGGTTAAAATGCAACAGGCGGCTTTTATAAATATGGCAGATGAAGCGGAGTCCTCTTTTTCACTGGGTGTAGAGTTTGACGGCAGCAATAGAAGTCTGATAAAAATGGCTCCTGCTGGCGTTGTCGCCACATTTTTTCGGCCTTATTTATGGGAATCAAAAAAACTGTCTACTTTACTATCATCCCTGGAAAGCCTGGTACTGATGGTATTCACTTTATTTGTTTTAATAAAAGCCGGCCCTTTTAACTTCATCAAGTTTCTTTGCAAGGATCCCATGATTATGTATTGTTTTTTATTCGCTATCGTGTTCGCCCTTTTTGTAGGTACTACCACACTCAACTTTGGGACATTGGTACGTTATAAAATTCCTTGTATGCCTTTTTATATCATTGCACTGATTTTAATAAATGAAAAAAGTAAAAAGCAAAAAAGTGAAGAAGTTGTGGCGCAATCCCTTTCGATGGTAAGTGGAGTAAAATAATTTCTTCCAACTTTGAGCGGCCAAAAAAGCGCAGTTTAGTTGAAAGAAAAGATGTGTGGAAGCTGGAGAAACTTTTAACAGCGCTGATCAATCTTTTGAGTCAAAAAATAAACTAACTGAAAAGTCTGATAAAATTACTTTCGTTGGAAAGCAGGCTGTAATGTTCAATTATTTTTTTACGGCCTTCGCAACCCATTTTTATACGCAAGTCTTTTTCAAGCATCATTTTTTCAATTGCATCGCACCATTCGGTGGTTGAATTGGCAAAGTATCCGTTGATGCCTTCTTCAATAATACGAATGTTTACTCCCACAGGCGACGAAACGGCCGGTATCTCCAACGCCAGGTATTGTATTAATTTAAAGCCACATTTGCCAAGGCTCCATTCATCGTCGGCAAGCGGCATCAAGCCTATTTGACAAGTTGCCAATTCTGCCACTTCATTTTCTTCTGTCCATTTTACATACTTTAGATTTTTAAGATAGAAAGATGGAGGTTGGTTTGAAATAATCTTTACATCAAAATCATATTTTTCCTGAAGAATTTTTAACGCCGGTATAACAGTCTCCAGATAAATCATGGTAGAAAAACTACCGGTCCAGACCACGGTGATTCTTTCAACATCATGATTTGCCAGCAAATTGTGTTTAAAAGTAGTGTCTACACAGGTGGGGTTGTAAACAACATTTGTATTGTATTGAAGCGCATAATCACATAAAAACTGGTTGCCACAACTTACCCTGAAGGCCCATTTGCAAATCTTTTTAATTTTGCCGGTATTTTTAAATACAGTGGCAAGGCTATTTTGATCCGATACCAACCTTATCCAAATAGCGTCATCAAAATCGTAAATTATTTTCTTCTTGAATAGTTTGGTGCAAAGCCATTCGAATAATGGTGGGCCAATTGGAGTAGCTTCTCTCTGCAAAAAAATAAAATCATATTGATTGATGCTGAAAAGCAAAAAGAATCGATGTAGAAATCCCTTTAGAATGGCTAAAAATTTTGTAAAAAAGTAACCGTATTTAAAAATGACTTCGTAGCCCTTTTGATCAAGAAAAGATTTTGTAGTAACGGCAAAACCATTTTCTTTGAGTAGCGCTTTATAAAGTTCAACACGAAATCTTTGGCCCGGTGAAACATTTTCAGGATACTGAACCACCATTAAAATTTTTTTCTTCTTATTGCCCATTTATATTATCCGGTCGTTAAAAATTGTTGTGGTTAGTTACTACTCATTCTGGCAGATATTTCGGTAAATCTTTATCATTAACTATTAACATTTCAACAGTTAAATACCTACATCTTTTACTTTTCCTTAATTGAGCAAAATAACTGCATATTATTCAATAGGTAATATTTTTTAGAGAACAGCGGGTGGTGCAGATCTTATGTTTGAAGGGACGGTTGCTTTGTTGAATTTCTATCATCCATTTATTTTCACTCGTTAACAACTTTTGTTTGCGCATGCGATGCTCATTTTTTAACAGTACCTGAGAATATTCGATCATATACTTTATGATATCGCTCCACCGCATTTTCTAGAGCATAAAAATCACTGGCACCGGTTCTGATGGCAGTTTTATCGAATGTATTTCCTTCCAGCATCATTGCAATTACTGCCTTAAAAGATTTTTCGGTAAAGTCGTTTAAAACATATCCTCCATTATATTTTGTAACAATATCCGCCACATCTCCAACGCCGCTATTGGTAATTACAGGTATGCCCATGGCCATTATTTCTCCATGTTTCGTGGGGGAAGAGGCAAGTTTAGAATGGCATGGTTTTATAAAAAAAAGGGAGTAAGTGCTGAGCGACAATAAAACAGGTACCTCGTGTCTTTTACCTTGCTTAACTACGATCTTGTTTTCTGCGAGACCGTATTTGGTAGCGGCCAGTGCAATCTGTTCATGACTATCAGGCGAAATAAATAGAAATTTTGCCTGTGGAATGTTGTCGGCTACAGCTTTGCAGAATCGCAGCATTTCGTCTGTTAAATACCATCCACCAATCGAACCAAGGTAACTGATTACAAAGTCACCTTCATTTATTTTTAATTCAACACTGAATTTTTCTTTAAGCAAGGGATCAATTTTTTCGGGATTAAACAAATCCATATCTGCGCTGCAGGGAATTACTTCAATTGGGATCAGTTGATTGGGTATTTTTTTTTGGCTATGTAGCACATCCCGTCCTTTGTAGGTAAGTGAAATATTGTAATCGGCCCATAACAGGCAGTTGTATTCGTGCTGTTTAAAAAATTGGTATGCCTTTTTAAAAACCGGGTTATTCAAATTCCATATACCACCATCCACTCTTTCATCGGCCCAAAACCCCCTGATATCATTTAAAAATTTTATTCCGAATTTCTTTTTCAAAAACAATGCAACCATCGAAGGGGTACCCGGCCTTGAATGAACCATATTAAACGGGTGTGCCAAATGAAGTGTTTCCGCCTTTCTTTTTAAAGCATAATAATCGTACATCCCAGATAATACCGGAGGGTTTTTATGATAAGGCAACGATACCCAGCTAATGGGGAACCCGGCAATCAATTGCTCAACATATGCTTTATTGGTTGTGTACTTAGCTGGTTTATCACAACTTAAAATGGTGAAGTTGTAGCCAAATCTCGTTAGCCCTTTTAAATAAGGAATTACCTGGCTCTGCCCCAGTGGGTCTGTCATTCCATCATAGGATATAAAAAGTATGCGTTTACTCATTTCAACTTTTTATTTTAGTGGAGGTGTTTTCTTCCAGCCACCAATGCAAAACGATGATGAGCCAAAGCCGGTTGTATAAATAATCGGTTCCGTTTAAGTATTGTTTTTTGAGATTACCCACATATTCAGCATTTACGATGTTGTATTGATTGATTACTTCAGCCGAAGTGTAACGGTCCAGCAAATATTTTAAATCCGTTTTAAGCCATTTAGCCAATGGAATGCTAAATCCCCACTTAGGTCTTTCAAAAATTTTAGCAGGTACATACTCATACAATACCTGCTTTAACAGGTATTTCATGCTGCCGTTTTTTACCTTCAGTCGCTCATCCAGGTTATAGGCAAATGTTACCAAACGGTAATCTAACAATGGCACCCTGTTTTCCAATGAATATTGCATGCTGGCACGATCCACTTTTACCAGTAAATCGTCTTTTAAGTAATAGTTGAAATCCCAAAATGATTGCAGTTCAGCTGGGCTTAAGGTTCTTGCAAACGGCGGCGAGGTATTGATCTGGGTGAAGTTAAAAATTGGGTTCACCAGTAATTTTTGTAGCTCCTGCTCCATGAAATAATATTGCTCCTGCGAAAAAATATGACTGATGATATTGCGCTTATCCGGGTAAGCAAACATATTGCCTATGCGCTGGTACTTACTGTTTAACAGCCTGGAACTGCCATAAACAGGCGCTTTCAGCAACCGCCAGTAAGGAGCAGCCAACCGCTTTGCCCATTGATAGGTGCCATATCCCTGAAACAATTCATCTCCACCATCGCCACTTAAGGCTACGGTTACATGCTGTTTTGCCAGGCGGCTAACCATCATCGTTGGAAAGGCGGATGAATCGGCAAAAGGTTCATCAAATGCTGGGATCAGTTGATCTACCAGTTCCAGCACTTCGTTTTCTTTTACTTTAAACTCGTGATGCGTTGTTTGCAAATGTGATGCTACCTGCTGGGCATATTTGGATTCATTAAATTTTCCATCGTCAATGCCAATACTAAACGTATTTAGTTGATTGCTGCCGGAAATTTTTGAAGCAATAGCAGTAACTAAACTGCTATCCACACCACCACTTAAAAAAGTGCCGATTGGAACGTCGCTGATCATTTGTTTTTCTACGGCATCAAATAATAAATCCGTCAATTGCTTTTTAGCTGTGGATTCATCGGATATCGTAGTGGGTTCAATTACCTGCTCCAGCTTCCAGAAAGGAATGTATTGAAGGGTTGTGTTAGTAAAATTTTGCTGCCCTACATGCACCTGTGTGTAATGTGCTGCTGGAAATTTTATGGTATCATTAAAGATGGTGAGTGGCTGCGGAATAAATCCGAAATGTAAAAAATAGGGTATTGCTTCCTTATTAATGGTTAACCTTTCGCCCAGCATTGATTTGATCACTTTTAGTTCCGAGGCAAAAGCAATCGAGGATTGATCCTGGTAAACAAACAACGGTTTAATACCAACATGATCTCTGCATATGGTTAGTATTTTATCCCGGATATCATAAATTGCCAATGCAAACATACCATTCATTTGCGCAAAACAACGGGCACCTAGTTGAGCAAATAATTCTAGAATTACTTCTGTATCGGACGAAGTTTTTAAAGTAGCTCCTTTATCCGTTAACAGTAACTGAAGCTCTTTAAAATTGTAAATTTCGCCGTTGAATACAATGCAATACCGGCCATCCGCAGAAAACATGGGTTGATTGGCGGCAGTTGATAAATCTAAAATAGATAAGCGCCTGTGGGCAAGTCCTACTGTATCATTTTCCGCAAAATAGAAGCCCTCTGCATTGGGGCCTCGATGCTTCATCAACAGGCTGGCCTCCTTCAATTGTTTGGGTGAGATTGTATTGTTGATAGAAATATACCCCGCTATACCACACATGCATTACATTTTTGAGTAAGAACGAAAATAGTACATTATTATTGGTCTGTATGCGATTAAAAGAACGTTCAAAAGAAGAATTAATGGTTCCTGAAATTTGCCCTTATAATTTAGCTTAAATCAGGTTATTCTTTTTACAGCGTCATTCTCCAGCAAGTATTGCTGACCACTTTCTTTGCAGATGGCAATATTGCTTTTGCTAAAAATTAATGGGTGGCCATATTCACTTACCCAGCCCTTTTGCTTACCGGGATTACCCACTATTAAAGCATAGTCAGCCACATCTTTTGTAACCACCGCCCCGGCACCAATAAACGCATATTCACCAATGGTATGGCCGCATACTATGGTTGCGTTTGCTCCAATACTGGCGCCCTTTTTAACCAATGTTTGTCTGTATTCATGTTTGCGAACAATGGCGCTTCTTGGGTTTATTACGTTGGTAAATACCATAGAAGGCCCGAGGAAAACATCGTCTTCACAAATAACCCCTTCATAAATAGAAACGTTGTTTTGCACCTTTACATTCTGGCCCAGAACTACATTGGAGCCTACGACTACATTTTGCCCAAGCGTGCAATTGTTGCCAATTTGGCAATTGGGCATAAGGTGTGAAAAGTGCCAGATCTTTGCGCCGATGCCTATCTCGCAGCCTTCGTCGATATAGGCGCTTTTATGTACAAAATATTTTATTGAATCGCTCATAATGATCGCTTGATGGATAGTACTTTATTTAAATAGTTCTAAAAATATAATTTTATAGAATCTCTATATACTGTTTTACAATTTCATCAACGGTATATTGCTGACTGGCTGCCTTTAAAAGTGTAGGATCCAACGGTGAATTCACTGCTTTCAAAATCGTTGTTGCGAGTGCTTGCGGATTTTGCACGGGGCACAAATATCCAAATGCACCGTTTTGTAAAATCTCTGCCGGTCCTGATGGGCAATTGGTACTTACTATTGTTTTGCCTAAAGCAATTGCTTCTACCAGCACATTGCCAAAACCTTCGCTGATGGAGGACGATACAAACACCTGGCAAGCATTCATCCATTTATACGGATTGGGATCAAAACCCATCAAAAAAACATCCTGGCGTAAATGATGCTCATCGATATAGCTTTCCAAATCCTGCTTTAGCGGACCATCACCCAATATAAACAGCACAAATTTCGAGTTTGATTTTTTTAAAATTGTAAAAGCGGCTAATAAGGTAAGCTGGTCTTTTTGCTCCTGCAGCCTGCCTGCGTTTACAAGGATAATTTTACCGTTGGTATCAATTGGATAATGTACGCTTTCATTGGCTTTCTTATAGATTGAATCATCAAAAACCGGATTGTACAGGTAAATGGCCTGGCTTAATTTATTATTGCTGTGTTTTCTTAACCAGGCTAAACTGCCTTTGCTTACTGCAATGATTTTATCTGCATCTGGAAATATAAATTGGTGAATCAGTTTTGCAACCCAATCGCCTTTCCAATGTTTAAAAGCTCTGTTTGCAGGTAAATTATAATGATGGGTCACTATTATTTTTGCAGAGATACCGGTTAACTTTTTGGTTAATATAGCGGCCGCACTAGCATAGTCACCTGCCGTAAGTATATGGGTATATTCTTGTTTTTTAAAAATGGCTGGAAAACTAATTAAGTACTTGTAAAATGTGCTGCCACCGGTTTCCGCTATTGGTATTACCGGATTAAGCAGGTTGATATAAACACCTTCTTTTTCTCCCACCAAAAATGCTACCGGTATATTATTTTGATGAAAGCCATTGGCGATATTAACAAATACTCTTTCTGCACCACCGCCCCTTAGATCATTAAGTATGAATAAAATCTTTTTCATTGAATAGATGCGCTTTTTCCTTTGGTACAATTAAAAAATTATAGTAATCGCTTTTTGAAAGCATAGTCACTTTTTTAATACCTGTCAACTCATCAATATTATAAAAATCAAAGTCTGCTCCAGCAAAATAATTAGATAATTTATTGGCAACTTGTTCATTAAGAATTTCAATTAAAAGGATGGGATTGAATTGAAGAAAGTATTGAATGAATCCTTCCATCACTTCCGGCTCATGAGTTTCTACATCTATCTTCATTAAGTCGATGGAAGTAATATGATGCTGCCTGATATAGGCATCCAACGTGGTTGTTTTAATATCAATTTTTATAGGATCCGAATTTTTTACCCACAAATTTTGATTGACAGTAACGGAATAGGCAAAATTTTCATCGGCTGTATAAATAACTGCATCGCCAGAAAAATTTGAAACAGCCGAGCAATTGCATTGAACTTCATAATGATTGATCGCCGCATTGTGTACCAGCTTTTTAAAAATGGCCGGAAAAGGCTCAAATGCATGCACAACCGCATTGTTGTTAACAGTTTTGGCAATCATAGAATAAACGCCGGTATTGGCTCCAATGTCAAAAATTACTGTAGACTCTGCTGATAGCGCAGTCCATATCCGGAGACTGATTTTTTCCCAGCTGTTGAACAGTCCGCTCCAAAATAAATTATTTTCAATTTCGTGGCCGTAATGCACCATCTTGAAACTTTGGAGACCGGCTACCGGCACCGTAATGGTTCCATTGAAATATAAATGCTGGTAAATACTGACCGGAGGTACCCATAATTTTTTAAGCACAGTAAAAATTTCTTTTTTACATGGAATTAAGTGATATAGCGACTTGAGGATGGCCTTCATTTTAAGCAAAGAATTTTAGCTTTTTATTAAAAAAAACAATCATCAACAGCATCAAAAGATTGATCAATATTTGACCAAAGCTAAGCCAATTGACATCAAAATAATTGGAGGTTAAATAGTTGACAGCAACGGAAATGCTAATTGCCGAAAGCGCTATTAAAAAAATAACTTTCCCGTTTTTTTTGAAAACGATATACTGCAGAAGAATATTGGAAACAGTCCAGATAAATGAACTGATGCTTAGTACATAGAAATAGCGTAAATAAGGGAGATAGGTAGTTTTCAAAATAAAGTGGTAAACAATTAGTGTGAAGGCTATAACGGCAAATAAAGTGAGCAACATAGCTCCACAGTATTTGAAATAAATAAGTTTTAAATTTTTCCATGTCTGAAAAATTGCAAATTCCTTAAACAATAGCGGCTGTAAATACTGTAAGAGTGATACGCAGATAATATATTGAATGGTTGCAAAAGTAGATGCTACAGCATAATAACCCGCCTGTGTTTTTCCAAAAAAAGACATTACAAAGAATTTATCGGCAGTAGTTATAAAAAAGATAGCAGTTTGTAAAAGCAGCCCTGATAAGCCAAAGTACAATTCGGATTTGATTTCCGCAAATTGAACTTTTTTCACCAAAAATTGGTGCTTTTGACTATAATATAAAAACATGGCTGCTACCACAAGACCAGAAAATAAAAATGCAAGTGCACGACTGAACCAATTGGAATAAATGTAAAGTATAAAAATAACCGATAATCCAACTTCTAGTATAATCTTTATCAAAGATACAGTTGCAAATAGCTTTACCTTATTCTGATTTCTGAGTAGAATGATAAATGCCTCGAAACAAAAGTTAAAAAAGAGGCAAAAGGGAATTAGCCAAAAAAATGAAGATTGGAAATTAAATATATTTTCAAGAGGGGTACGAAGCAGGTAAAATACCGGGAGTAAAACCAAGCTTAGTACTGCGGGGATCAAAAGTCCGGTCGTAAAAGCGGCAGCATATTTTTCTTTTGATAATTTGAAATAGTCAATCGAAATCGTATATAACACGCCCAGGGAAATAATGGGTGTTAAGAAAACAATGCTGTTGCTGAAAATATTTAAAATGCCTACGTCCCCCTCACTCAATATATTCACAAAAAATGGCAATGCTGCAAAAGATATCGCCTTGCACAATGAAGCGGTAATAGTGTAGATCCCAACCTTTTTATAAGAATCCTTAAGTAAAATTGAATTTATTTTTTTTAACAAAATTGGTACTGTTTGTTTTTTGATGTTTTCTGCGGCCGATGTTGGGTTGTTTGAAGGTAAAAGAAAATATTTATAAAAGTAGACAGATACTTCGTACAATAAGGTCTAGTTCTTGCTGAAAGTTCATAGTTCCCTCTAAATCTAAAAGGAATAGGTGATTGACCTCTCATGTATCCGGATGCGGTTCACCTGTTTCCCCGGAGGTACCATAGATAATACCACCTTTCTAATTCACTTTTAAATACCTCCAATCGTTAGAAGAAGCCTATTTTGGTTTTTTGATGGATATTGTTGGCCGATTGGTAAAAAAGTTAGCTATCCTAAACAATTTCATGGAAGCAGTTGTTTCAATTTTTGTTATTTTTGCGCAAAAGTCAGAATCCGTTTTAAATACGGCCAGGGTCAATCGATAATAACAATTCAAAAAACAAAAATTATGTCATTTCTATT
This sequence comes from Chitinophagales bacterium, assembly GCA_038215675.1. Classification (GTDB taxonomy): domain Bacteria; phylum Bacteroidota; class Bacteroidia; order Chitinophagales; family Chitinophagaceae; genus Ferruginibacter. The sequence goes on from JBBQQP010000072.1 coordinate 10,296, forward strand.
CGATACTAATACACGTGCACCCTTACAATCCTGGGATATTTTTTGTAATAAATACAATACTTTGATGGCGGATGCAACTAAGCACCAGGAGTCGGTGACTGCCATCAGGCAGATCTCAAGAGTAAACAAGTGGAGTAGGCAGCAAACCCAGGAGGCAATTGATAATATCCAGCAATACGTAATTGTAATTACCGATCATTTGCAAAAAATCGCTTTTGCCGGCAAGGGATTCGAGGAAATGACTGGTTATACCTTTGAGGAAGCAAAAGGTAGAAATCCTAAATTTTTGCAGGGTGCTGCTACCAATAAATTAAAAACAAGTACGGTAAAAGAGCAATTGATCCACAACGAAACTACCGAAATAATCCTCGAAAATTATCGCAAAAATGGTGAAATCTATCTTTGTAAGATCACGATTAAACCCGTTTTCAACATCAACGAAAAGCTCGTAAACTACATTGCCTACGAACAGGAGATTGCTGCATAAGTTGCCATTTAGTCTAATTATCTTCTATAAAAATAAGCCTGCGGAAATATAAATTGTCTTCTAACGGGACAGTTTTTTGATATTCAACAGATGGTTGATTGAGTAATTATCTAAAACAGGTAAAATAACATTCAATCCTTAATAATTCCTGTTAATAGCCAGTACTTTTGTTGCCTTTCACTCAAATTTCATTCTGTAGCATGAGAATCATCACTGGGTTAAGTTGCTTTATTTTAAGCATCGCAGGTAATTTGCAACTTACTGCACAGACTATTTTTAAAGGTTTGGTGTTTAGTAAGGAGTTGGCAAAACCTTTATCGGGTGTAACAATTTCTATCAGCGACCGCCCGGTAGCGGTTACTGATACCAATGGGGTTTTTCATTTTACCACTCCCAATCAAAACGAAATCATTTCTTTTTCTCACATCGGGTACCTTCCTATTTCAGCAAATTATACAGCCAGCCAAACCCTGTTTATACAATTAGGTCAATCGGGTAGTTTATTATCAGAAATGGTTGTGCGGGCTTTTGAGCGGAATACAGACCTCAGAAACATGCCGGTTACTATAAGCGTTCTGAAGCGGTCTGATCTTGAGCGGTATGGCAATACATCCATCCTGCCGGCAGTAAATACTGTGCCTGGTGTAAAAATGGATGAGCGAAGCCCTGGTAGTTTGCGGTTATCCATTCGTGGTAATCTATTGCGGTCTCCATTTGGTGTTCGAAATGTAAAGGTTTATTGGAACGGCATTCCATTTACCGATGCCAATGGCAATACCT
>JBBQQP010000073.1:0-11529 GCA_038215675.1 Chitinophagales bacterium
TTAAAAAAAGATAGCATCGAATCGGCAGGACTCGTAACGCATGGAGCCGGCTCTGTTACTGGTAATGAGACGTTATTTTTTTCGAATACACCTGGTGGAAATTGCACCTCACTTGGAAAATATAAAATTGGTAATCCTTACCGGGGCAAATTTGGTCTCGCTTATAAATTGTATGGATTAGATACTACTAACAATAAGGCATTTGAGCGTTTTGTGGTATTGCATTCGCACTCTTGTGTACCGGCGTCTGAAGTATTTCCGCTTACTATTTGCCCCAGCCTTGGTTGCCCAACGGTTGCACCCGAATTCCTGAAAAAGCTAACCGGATACCTCGATAAAAGTAAGAAACCGATCTTGATGAATATTTATCAATAAGCATCAAAATTACCATCTAACAGATCTTTCGCAGCAGTTCTCCTTGAGGATAATCCGATTCATTCTTATTGTTATTTTTTGCATGGGTTGCTGCACAATTATTAGGCGGACTCTGCGATGTAATAGGGATCCGCAAGAACAAAACTACTTGAGTGTTCAATAAAAAGCCGGCCAGGTAATTAATCACAGCCGGCATTTTGCCATCTTCCAAATCAATTACTAAAGTTAATTCATTGGTATCTCTATAGCCAGTAACTCAGTATCCTCAATGGCTGCAATTGTAAAACTTTCTGTTTCAGCAATACCAACTGCATCCCTTTTTCCCAATTCAATATCACCAACTTTTGACTTGCCATTGATGGCAACCAGAAACACCCCGTTTCCTGCAAATGCATTTTCGTAAGAAATAGATTTCCCTGCTGATAATTTTGTTAGAGAAAACCGTGCATTCTGGTTAATCCATAAAGCTGCATCCTCTTCCCTTGGAGAAACTACTATTTGCCATTGATCCGTTCTGTCTTCAATATCAAAGGTTCTTTGGTCATATCTTGGCTTAATATTTCGCTCTTTAGGAAATACCCAGATTTGAAAAAGAGTAACCGGTTCTATAGCTGAGGCATTTGCTTCGGAGTGCTGAACGCCATTGCCTGCACTCATTATCTGCACATCTCCGGCTTTAATAATACCTTGTCCGCCCGTACTGTCCTTATGTTCTAGTGCTCCTGAAAAAGGAATCGTAACGATTTCCATATTATCGTGTGGATGGGTAGGGAATTTCCCGCCGCCTGCAATAAAGTCGTCATTCAATACCCTTAAAAGACCAAAGTGTACTTTTTCGGGATTGTGAAACTGGCCGAAACTAAAATAATAATTGGGCTTTAACCAGCCGTAATCTCCTGAGCCACGATCAGCTGCTTTGTGTAATATTGTTGTCATGATTATACAATTTAAAATATCCAATGTTTTAACACCAAGTTAAATGCAGTGAAACCAACTGCCAAAAATGCTGTAATTAATACGGTAGGATACTTCGGATAGTAGTGCTGAGGAAGATTTTAGAAACTCGTCATTTCATTGTAATCAAGCGGTGTAGCAGTATCTTCTTCCCGGTTTTCATTGAATTCAATAATGAAATTGTTTCTTCCTTCCCCGGAAACAAGCATCATATATTTTTGCTGCACCAACTCAAGTAAACTTAAAAATAAAAAGATTGCATGAATCCGATTCTCGCATACATCAAATATCTTTTCAAAGGAAACCGTTTTTTCTTTACGGCAGGTATCCAGCATAAACTCCCTGCTTTCTTCCATGGTGTAGTTGTATTGAACAACAGTATGGACTGGTTTGAAATTTCTTTCCCGTAGCTTATGTGCTACCTTTTCAAACGCCTTCATTAATTTGAACAAAGTAACAGCCTGTATTTCGGTGCCTTCTCCAAACTCTTCTCCAATCTGTGACAACTCTTTTTGAACATTACCTCTTTTGATCATTTGCATCCTGATCTCTTCCAGCTCAGCCATCCTCACAGATGCTTCCTTGAATTTCTTATACTCAAGTATTTTATTGATCAGTTCCTGTCTGGGATCAATCTCATTACCCTGTGCATCAATTTCTTTGCGTGGTATAAGCATCTTTGCTTTAATACGCATTAGTGTACTGATGAATAAAATAAATTCACTGCTCAGCTCAATGTTCAGCTTTTCCGTATGATGGATGAAATCTAAAAAGTCGTTGGTGATTTTGGTGATGGGAATATTGTAAATATCCAGCTCATCTCTCTCAATGAAAAAAAGCAATAGGTCAAATGGTCCTTCAAACTGGTCCAGCTTTATCTGGTAGGTTTCAGTAGTCAATGTATAAAAATTTTAAAAATAAAAATGCCCCGAAATGGATCGGGGCAAAAGTATAGAAATGTTATTAGAGAATTATAGTTTTGCGGCAAAACCTACACCCAGTGTGGATAATACTTGCAAACCCAGCGGGCTGCCAGGCTTTCTCGGATTGGTTACATCGTCATCATGTAACATATCCAGGGTATAGCTTACCTGTATCCACTTATTGACCTTCATTTTTAGTTGGTTGGTCCAGAATAAATCTACGGTTTTAGGATTTTAAAGGTAGTTGCTATAAAGAGCAATCTTGCTAAATGCTTTCATAGCGCCGTTATTAATGACATGGTGTTTTATTTTTTCAGGGTATCTCTTATTTCCATTAATAATACATCTGTGGATGACGGACCAGCTGGGACAGGAGGTTCTTCCTTCTTTTTAATAATTGAATTCATTGCTTTAATTATGCTGAAAAGGACTAGAGCAATTATAGTGAATTTTATAATGGCAGCTAAAAAATTGCCATATTTTACTGCACCCCAGGTGAGTTTATCCAGGTTTTCAACGTGGGCAGCTTTTAATGCAGGCGTCAACAAGAGAGGAGTGATTACATCTTCTACCAATGAAGAAATGATTGCACCAAATGCGGTACCAATTACAACGGCAACTGCCAGGTCAACAATATTACCTTTCATTACGAATTCTTTGAATTCTTTTACAAATCCCATGGTATTATATTTTTTTAGCGTAAAAAAAATGATCTTTTAAAAAGGAATATAACATAAAATAAATGTAGATACTTTTTTATTTATAATCAAATGCTATGATTGGTCTTATTTGAGCATTCACATTTATTTTAAGCACCTACGGTTTATTCAATATTTTAAGGGCAACTTTGCGCCGTGAATAAAAGCATTTTAGATTGGTTGTTGTTTATTGCGCTGGCTGTTATTTGGGGAAGCAGCTTTATCTTAATGAAGATCGGGTTAAATAATCATTTAAGTCCCTACCAAATTGCTGCCCTCAGGATTGTTTCTGCAGGATTAATACTGTTACCTACTACTATAAAATTTATCCGCCAAATCCCTTCCAATAAGCTTTTCATTGTTTTTATGTCGGGTACAATAGGAAGTCTCGTGCCGGCTTTTTTATTTTGTTTGGCAGAAGAAGGAATTGATAGTTCACTTGCAGGCACTTTAAATTGCCTGACGCCTGTTTTCGTAATTGTAACAGGTGCAATATTTTTTAAAACACACACTTCTTCCAATAAAATTATCGGAATTTTTATTGCATTGGTTGGAAGTTTATTATTACTCATAAGCAAAGGTCATATGCAGGAAAGCCAACACCTTGTTTTTGTTTCCTTCGTGGTATTTGCAACCGTTCTGTATGGTTTCAATGTAAACATGGTTGGCAGGCACTTGCTAAGTATCACTTCGCTTCACATTGCTGCGGTCGCATTGTCGCTGAATGCTATACCTGCCTTTATTGTACTCGTTTTTACCGGATTCTTTAGTTTGCCGTTTGCTAACCCTGATATTTTACTGGCAATTGGCGCAGCTTCACTTTTGGGAGTGGTGGGTACTGCAATTGCTACGGTGATATTTTATACTCTGGTAAAACGGGCCGGAGGTATTTTTGCCAGTATGGTTACTTATGGGATTCCTTTTATTGCAATCGGCTGGGGCATCATTTATGGTGAATCATTGAGTTGGAAAGAGGTGGTTTGTTTAATGATTATCTTATTTGGGGTTTACCGGGTTAACAAGAAAATAACTGTAAAGTAGAATTGGCAAACACTGGAAATGATTTTTAATTTTTCCATTAATAAAAAGGCCTCCACAATTTGTGGAGGCCTTTTTATTTTATTGTTTAAATTATTTAGATTTTTTAGCCGTTTTAACTGGCTGAGATTTCAATTTATCAAACTCTTCTACGCTCAGTACATCTCCTGTGAAGGTGATACTTTTCACCTCATCAATACCTGCAAATTTAACAGTTAAATGTTTATCGAAATGGCCAACATTGGCTGCATTAAAAGTTGCATTGATTACACCTGTTTTTCCGGCTGCTATGGGCTCTTTTGTGTAATCAGAAATTGTACATCCGCAGGTTGGATTTGCCTGTTCAATAATAATAGGTTGGTTGCTGACATTGGTAACGGTAAAAACGCCCTTGGTAGGAATGCCCTGTTTTATTTTACCAAAGTCGATTGTCTCCGAAGCAAATTTTGCGATATCATCTACTTTTTTCTGCGCATATACTGACGCTGTCAAAATAATTACTGCTGCTGATAACAAGATTTTTTTCATGGTTGTTGTGTTTTATTATTTGTTTTAAATTAATCTTTTAAACCTCCCAATGCATTGTTTTCAGGAGCAGATGTAACAGGTGTTTTCCAAACTTCACCTTTGATGATCATTTGTTTAGTTTGTGTTCCGTTATAAGTAATGGTAATTGTTTTGTTAAAAGGACCCTCACTTGCCGCATTGTACCCAACTTTAATCGTCGTTTTTTCACCTGGTGCCTGCACTTTTTCTCTGTCCCATTCCGGGGTAGTGCATCCGCAGCTTGCCTGAACATTTCCTATGCGTAAGGAGTCTTTTCCACTATTCATCACTTCGAAATTGTGCGTGACTGGCTTACCCTGTGGTATTTTTCCAAAATTAAACTCGGTTTCTTTTAAAAACAAAATATCCTCTGTCGCAATTGGTGCAGGTTTTGAAATTTCGGTGACAGTTGTCTTAGTATTTGAAGCCACCATTGTATTTTGCGCACTAACACTTAAAGCGATCATACCAACCGTAAATAAAGCAACTATTTTTTTCATAATAAAGTTCTTTTTTCAATAACCAGACCAAAGATAGTAAAACGTCTAAAATGAAAGCAAATTGTTATTTGGTTGGGATTTTTTTAACAATCATCACAAGTAATAATTTACATTTGTTAAATGGATACAGTGAATACCAATGATACTACATTACAGGAAAAACTGAGCTTTGATCACTTCCGCAATGAAGTGTTAAAAGACTACCGGATTGCCTGTATTAGCAGGGAAACCAGTTTGATGGGACGAAAAGAGGTATTAACAGGAAAAGCAAAATTTGGCATTTTTGGAGACGGAAAGGAAGTGGCTCAGGTAGCAGCGGCTAAATTTTTTAAGCCCGGCGATTTTAGAGCGGGGTATTACCGTGACCAGACCTTTATGTTTGCCGCCGGACTGGCCACTGTAGAACAATATTTTGCCCAACTATTTTCTGATCCGGATATTAACAACGATCCCTTTAGTGCGGGTCGCCAGATGAATGCGCATTTTGCAACAAGAAACGTAGATGAAAGCGGCAACTGGCTTGATTTGGCAAACCGCAAAAACAGCAGCAGCGACATGGCACCAACAGCCGGGCAAATGCCACGGGCATTGGGCCTGGCATTGGCTTCTAAATTATTTAGAAACTCTCCAGCATTTAAGAAGCATAAAGATCTAAGCGACAATGGCAACGAAATATGCTTTTGTACCATTGGTGACGCATCTACCTCCGAAGGCCATTTTTGGGAGGCAGTCAATGCAGCAAGTGTAATGCAGGTGCCCCTCGCCATTTTTATATGGGATGATGGTTATGGCATATCGGTGCCAAAAGAATTGCAAACAACCAAAGGGTCCATTTCAAAGGCGTTGAGCGGAATGGAAAAAGAAGATGGGACCAACGGAATTGATATTTACAACCTGAAAGGTTGGGATTATGCAGGCATGTGCGAAGTGTTTGAACCTGCAATTCAAAAAATAAGGGATACCCATACACCTGCTATTTTTCACATTGAAGAAATAACACAACCCCAGGGCCATTCAACTTCCGGTAGCCATGAAAGATATAAAAAACCGGAGCGCCTTGCCTGGGAGCGGGAATGGGACTGCATCAGGCAAATGAAAGATTGGATTCTGGAAAATGCATTGGCGGACGAACATGAATTGAATGAAATCGAATTGAATGCAAAACTATTTATTAAAGAAAATAAACAAAGCGCCTGGGATAAATACATAACTCCGATAAAAAACATGGTGAAGGAAAGTGTTCCGCTGATGCTAAAAGTAGCAGAAAGTGCAACACACGAGCAATTAGAAAAAATAAAAAAGATAGTTTCCGAATTAGAAAATAACAAAGAGCCCATGCGCAGGGAATTGATGAAAGCCCTTGCAACCGTGCTGGATAATTCCGGGAACAAGGACACTGCTTCAGCGGAGCTGTACAATTATTATAACAATTTAAAAGCAACCAACAAAGACCTGTACAATTCGTTTCTTTATAACCAGGGGCCAAAGTCGGCATTGAAAATTGCAGAAATAAAACCTGAATATGCGGAGGAAGATAAATTGGTGAATGGCTACGAGATCTTAAACAAATACTTTGATCAGCTTTTTGAAACCAATAATAAAGTAGTCGCCTTCGGGGAAGATGTAGGTTTTATTGGAGATGTAAACCAGGGGTTTAGTGGATTGCAGGCAAAATATGGGGATCAGCGAATTTTTGATACCGGCATACGGGAACTTACTATCATGGGGCAGGGTATTGGTTTGGCTTTAAGAGGGTTAAGGCCGATTGCAGAAATTCAATATATCGACTACCTGCTTTACGGATTGCAACCTTTAAGCGATGATTGTGCCACGACTCATTTCCGAACGGCTGGGGGACAAAGTTGCCCATTAATTGTACGCACGAGAGGCCATCGTCTGGAAGGGATCTGGCACAGTGGGTCGCCTATGGGTATGATCATTAATTCATTGAGGGGCATGTATGTTTGTGTTCCCAGAAATATGGTTCAGGCTGCCGGTATGTACAATACCTTATTGCAATCAAACGACCCGGCGCTCATGATTGAATGCCTGAATGGCTATCGCATGAAGGAAAGATTACCAGCTAATTTATTTGAATTTACTGTGCCTTTGGGTATTCCGGAAACGGTAAGGGAAGGCTCCGATATTACAATGGTCACCTACGGATCTACCCTTAGAGTTGTGCTGGAAGCTGCGGAAGTTTTAACTAAAATGCATGTCAGTTGTGAGGTAATCGATATTCAAACCCTGTTGCCATTTGATATCAATCATCATATCGTGCAATCGCTGAAAAAGACAAACCGCATTGTTTTTGTAGATGAAGATGTACCGGGTGGAGCAGCGGCTTATATGTTTAATAAAGTGATGGAAGAACAAGGTGGATATAAGTTTTTAGATGTGTCGCCCAGGACCATTACTGCACAGGCGCATCGCCCTTCCTATGCCAGCGACGGCGATTATTTTAGCAAACCAAATACAGAGGATGTAGTGAGGGTAGTAAAGGAAATGATGGCAGAATAAGGGGATGAGAAATGAGTGATGAGATATGAGAGATGATTGATGAGAGATGATTGATGAGAGATGAGAGATGGGATGCGGGATTAGAAATGAGTGATGAAAGATGATATAATGTGAGAGATTAGTAATGCGAGATGAGTTGTTTGATATGACGGACTAAGTGGAAAGGCTTCCTTTGAATTTTTCTTGTGTGAAATTATTATCCGCGTTTTAAAGGGTTAAATCTAATTGTAATACTACCTGATAAACTTTAATTTAAGGTGCCTGATAAACAATGCAGATCATTGGTTATTTATCACTTTACTCATTCATTCATTACTCATTATTCATCATTCGTCATTCATTATTCATAATTCATAATTCATTCATTTCTCATGGCCACACACGCTCTCTACCAAATTGATGCATTTACCAATAAATTATTTGGCGGTAATCCGGCCGCGGTGATCCCTTTGGAAAGCTGGTTAGATGATGCATTGATGCAAAAAATTGCAGCCGAAAATAATTTGGCTGAAACAGTTTTTTTTGTACCTAAAAATGATGGATATCATATCCGCTGGTTTACGCCGGAACTGGAAATTGACCTCTGCGGACATGCCACACTCGCCAGTGCATTTGTGCTATACAACTACCTCGGTTATAATAGCCCGCAACTTATTTTTTATTCGAAAAGCGGGGAGCTGATCATTACTACTGACGGTGATAAACTTCAATTAAATTTCCCTTCCCGCATGCCGGTTAGGGTAACCGATTATCCCGAACAATTATTACCAGGGCTTGGCATTACCGATCCATTGGGCGTTTATAAAAGCCGTGATTATGTAGTAGAAGTTGCTACAGAGAAGGAAGTGCTAAACGTAAACATCGACATTGCCTTGTTAAATCAGATTGATGTAATTGGTATTATCGTAACGGCGCCTGGTAAGGATTGCGATTTTGTATCCCGTTTCTTTGCTCCCAATTGTGGTATTCCGGAAGATCCTGTTACCGGCTCAGCGCATTCTACATTGATACCGTTTTGGGCTGAAAAGCTTGGGAGGAATATGCTGCACGCAAAACAGGTATCTAAAAGAGGCGGCGAGCTTTGGTGCGAAAATTTGGGTGAAAGGGTTACGATGAGTGGAAACTGCGTATTTTATATGAAAGGCGAAATCAATGTCTGATTGCTGATTAGAAGAACTTATTTTGACGTGGTTTTTTCCGGTTTCAACTTTAAAAAATAAACCAGCTGTTCTCACCTCCATTATTTTTTTGATTCAACGGATCTTAATCTAATAGAAAAACGGGCTATTCTTCAGCCCGTTTTTTATAGATCTACACCCTGGTGTAAAGTTTATTATTGCATGTTGTGATATACTTTTTGTACATCCTCATCCTGCTCTAGTTTATCAACCAATTTAAAAACGTCCTGTGCTGCTTCTTCATCCAATTCAGTAGCGTTCATCGGAATCCTGGTAAGCTCCGCTGAAATGACTTCAATCTTTTTTTCCTCCAGTGCCTTTGCCATGTGGCCGAATTCTGTAAATGCAACCCGTATTACGATATTGCCTTCGCTGTCTTCTCCAATTTCCTCCAAACCGTAATCAATCAATTCCAATTCAAGGTCTTCAATATTTAAACCACCTCCTTTAATTTTAAATTCACCCATCCTCGTAAAAGTAAAGGATACACTGCCCGCAGTACCCAAACTGCCACCGCTTTTGGTAAAGTGCATCCGCACATTTGCTACGGTACGGGTAGGGTTATCAGTAGCTGTTTCAACCAATATCGCTATGCCGTGCGGTCCATATCCTTCGTACAAAACCTCGTCATAGTTGATCATTTCTTTACCCATGGCCCGCTTAATAGCCGCTTCCACCCTGTCTTTTGGCATACCCACACTTCTTGCATTCTGGTAACAGCGACGTAGTGCAGCATTGCCATCCGGGTCGGGTCCACCCGCCTTAACAGCTATTACGATTTCTTTTCCAATACGGGTAAAATTCTTGGCCATTTTATCCCATCGGGCAAACATGGAGCTTTTTCTTACTTCAAATATCCTTCCCATAACTTATTGAGGTTTGTAGTTTGTAGCTGAGGTACTTGTGCAGTATAACAAGCTTGTAAACTTTTTTAAACTTTAAGAAATGCAAATTTAAGGAAAATCATTTTTTTGTAATCATTATCAAGATTTATAGAAGCATAAACGGGATTCTAATTTTTCAGAGGAATTTGTATTTGCGTACCTCCTTAAAATTATCCCTCCAAAAAGCTTTTATTCTCAGTTCAGGAAAATGATTCTTTTTTTATAATGCGCCGCTTAAAACCCTAATTTTATTCATTATGAGTCAACCATTGTTAACGGTTAATAATTTGTCTGTCAATTTTATTACAGAAGAAAATAATACAGCGGCTGTAAAAGATATTTCATTTACTGTTGCGGCCGGAGAAATTGTAGCCATCGTAGGCGAATCCGGTTCAGGGAAATCTGTAACATCACTTTCATTGATGCAGTTGTTGCCCAGGCAGGCGATTGTAAAAGGCTCCCTGGTTTTTTCTGGTCATTCGGGCAATATGGTTGATTTATTGGCCATTTCAGAAAAAGAAATAAATGCGGTTCGGGGAAAGGATGTTGCTATGATTTTCCAGGAACCCATGACTTCTTTAAACCCTGTATTTACCTGCGGCTACCAGGTAATGGAAGCGATTCAATTGCATCAGCAACTATCTAAAGTAGATGCCAAAGAAAAAGCCATTGCATTATTTGAAAAAGTAAAATTACCCAATCCGGCTGAAATGATGAATCGATATCCGCACCAGTTAAGCGGCGGACAAAAGCAACGAGTGATGATCGCCATGGCCATCAGTTGCAATCCGCTGTTGTTAATAGCGGATGAACCTACAACCGCATTGGATGTAACCGTTCAGAAAACAATTCTCGAACTCATAAAAGAATTGCAGTTACAATTGGGAATGGGCGTGATTTTAATTACTCACGATCTTGGCCTGGTAGCAGATATTGCAGATAGGGTACTGGTTATGTACAAAGGTGAAATTGCAGAACAGGGAATCACCAACGAAGTGTTACAACATCCAAAGCACCCTTATACGAAAGCTTTAATGGCCTGCAGACCTTCTATGCATGAAAGAGGGGAGCGGCTTCCGGTGGTGAGTGATTTCTTGGCCCCCCTGCCCCTCAAGGGGGGGGCTGTAAGCGGCGCTTATGCTGGAAATGATATAGCATTTGATGCTATGAAAGAGAGTATTTCATCGCCCGGTACTTTAAAAGAAGATACGGAAAGCAGTCAAGAAGTTATAACAGTCAAAACGGTTCTCAGCGTTGAAAATCTGAAGGTTTATTACCCTGGTAAAAAGACATTGTTCGGTAAAACACCGCCGCCATTTAAAGCCCTGGATGACGTAAGCTTTACCGTTGGTAAAGGCGAAACCGTTGGATTGGTTGGTGAAAGCGGTTGTGGTAAAACAACATTAGGAAGGGCTATTTTACAATTGATACCGCTTACATCGGGTAGTATTGTTTTAAATGGAGCAGATCTTGCTGGATTATCCAAATCGGCAATGCAGCCCATTCGTAAAGATCTGCAAATTGTTTTTCAGGATCCTTATGGCTCATTAAATCCAAGACTTACTATTGGAGCAGCTATCCAGGAGCCGATGCTGGTGCATGGTATATTGAACAACAATCAGCATCGAAAGGATAAGGTAATTGAGCTTTTAGAAAAAGTGAATTTAAAACCGGAACATTTTAACAGATACCCGCATGAATTTAGCGGAGGCCAGCGCCAGCGCATTTGTATTGCCAGGGCATTGGCTTTAAATCCTTCATTTCTAATATTTGATGAAAGCGTAAGTGCATTGGATGTGAGTGTGCAGGCGCAAGTGCTCAACCTGCTCAACGATTTGAAGAAAGAGTTTGGCTTTACTGCAATATTTATATCACACGATTTGTCCGTTGTGCGTTTTATCAGCGATCGGATT
>JBBQQP010000074.1:0-11525 GCA_038215675.1 Chitinophagales bacterium
TCGTCACTGAAACAAGTCTTGATGACAATGCTGGTTTGCGTAAATGCGCCTCTGCTGAAGTTTTGGAAGAGCAGTTAAAGGCGGATCCCTCTTTGAGAAGAAAAATGGACGAGGTAGAAGCGTTTACAAGAAAGTTTGTCGTCAATAGATTCGCTCGACCTAATTCCGCCGATCCGGAAATAATTCCTGTAGTTGTAAATATATTGTACAGAACGGATGCTGAAAATATTGCGTTGGCACAGATAGAATCTCAAATTGATGTATTGAATGAAGATTTTGAAGGCACCAATAAAGATGCTATAAAAATTCCTACATTGTTTACCAACGTACAGGCCTACGATACCAGGATTCGTTTTGTATTGGATACAGTGATTAGGAAAAGTTCCAAAAAGAAGAGCTGGGGTACCAACGATGCAATGAAAAAAACCAGCCTTGGAGGAATCAATCCAACCAGCCCGACAACGAAATTGAATGTGTGGGTATGTACAATAGGCAATGGTATTTTAGGATACGCTCAATTTCCGGGTGGTAACTCCACAACCGATGGTGTCGTAATCTTGAATACTGCTTTCGGCAGCCGGGAAAAATATCCCGGTGGATACTATATCTCAACCTACGATCTTGGAAGAACCGCTTTTCACGAAGTGGGCCATTGGTTTAATCTTCGTCATATTTGGGGCGATGCTACCTGCGGAAATGATTTTGTATCAGATACACCATTGCATACCGGAGCCAACTACAATTGTCCTGTTGCTGATTTGAAAAGTAACTGCACCGGTGCACCGGTTATGATGACTATGAATTACATGGATTATACCGCTGATGCTTGTATGTATATGTTTAGTGCTGCCCAAAAGACACGCATGCAGGCTACTTACGCAGTAGGGGGACCACGTGCAGGATTAAGATAATTTCAGGCTGCTGAATTTAAAAAAAGGTTGTTTCAAAAACAGCCTTTTTTTATGGTTTGTGCATTTCGATTTTTTTTATTTCGGAGAAGTTGATACGCCGGCATTGCGATGTTGTTTACCATCTAAGGCCCGAATCAGGATTTTCTAAAAGTGTAAGAAGATAATGTATGCCTTATTCGTTGAACCAGGCAGCAAGTGATAATACCAATTGCTACCTCCTGGTCGGGTTTTCATTTTATAGAATAATCTGAAAAAAAAAGGCTAACCTTTACAGCTAGCCTTTTAAAAAATACTTTAATTTGTTTATGCATCCTTACCATGGCAATTCTTAAACTTTTTGCCACTACCACATGGGCAGGCATCGTTTCTTCCAATCTTTGGATCTACACGAATGGGTTCCTGCTTAACGGATGGTGAAGGATCGTTGTAATCATTTTCGTTGCTGATATACTCCGGACCGCCGGTGCCGGAAGCTGCGCCTGCAAATTCTTCTTTTCGCTGGCGCATTTTGCTCATATCCGTTTTTTGTTCACGGCCCTCTTGAATTTTACCTGTATTGGTTTCTTCCATTGGGATGGCACAATGACAAAGAAAACTTACAATATCTTTATTCACCTGGTCACCCATTTGTTTAAAGGCGCCAAAAGCTTCAATTTTGTAAATCACCAACGGATCTTTTTGCTCGTATCCTGCAGTTTGTACACTGTGGCGCAAATCATCCATTGCTCTTAAATGTTCTTTCCATGCATCATCTATCAACGCCAATGTAATACTGCGTTCCAATGCGTTTGGTAATTCGGCACCTTCGCTTGCTATGGTTTTATCAAGGTTGGCAAGGGCCTGGATAATTTTTCTTCCGTCCGTAAACGGTACGGCTACATTTTCAATGTGATTGCCTTGTTCTTTACGGATATTTTTTATGATCGGGAAGGTTTGTTCGGCTACTGCAACCACCTTACGGTTGTAATTGCCTTTGGCTTCATCGTATAGTTTTTCGGCTGTTGCATTAATAGCGCCTTTTTCAAGTTCTTCAGGAGTAATAATTGTGTCAATTCCAAAATTCAAAATCACCGCCAGCTTGAAGCCTTCATGGTCGTTGCTTTCCTTAAATGAATTTATCAAACCTTCAGCAACAGAATAGAATGCATTGTCAAGATCCAGTGCAAGTCTTTCTCCAAACAAGGCATGGTTACGTTTACTGTAAACTACATTTCGTTGCTTGTTCATTACATCATCATATTCCAGCAAACGCTTACGGATACCAAAGTTATTTTCTTCTACTTTTTTCTGTGCTCTTTCAATTGATTTGGAGATCATGCTGTGTTGAATCACTTCTCCTTCCTTGTAACCCATCCTGTCCATTAGCGATGCAATACGTTCGCTGCCAAACATGCGCATTAAATCATCTTCAAGACTCACAAAAAACTGGGTACTTCCCGGATCTCCCTGCCGACCGGAACGTCCACGCAACTGCCTGTCTACACGACGACTTTCATGTCTTTCTGTGCCAACGATTGCCAAACCACCCGCATCTTTAACACCGGGCCCAAGTTTAATATCCGTACCACGACCAGCCATATTGGTAGCAATGGTAACAGCACCGGCAAAACCTGCTTCCGCTACCACCTGTGCTTCTCTGGCATGTTGTTTCGCATTCAATACATTGTGCGGAATATTTTTTTGCTTAAGCATCCGGCTCAACAATTCACTGATTTCTACCGAAGTGGTACCCACCAATGAAGGTCTGCCGGCAAGGCGTAAACGCTCAATTTCATCAATGACTGCTTTGTACTTTTCACGCTTGGTTTTGTACACCAAATCCTGTTCATCTATCCGTACTGCCGGTAAGTTGGTAGGGATGTTTACTACATCCAATTTGTAAATGTCCCACAACTCTGCTGCTTCTGTTTCTGCAGTTCCGGTCATACCACATAGCTTGTGGTACATGCGGAAATAGTTTTGCAAAGTAACAGTTGCATAGGTTTGTGTACTGGCTTCAATCTTTACATTTTCCTTCGCTTCAATTGCCTGGTGCAATCCATCAGAATATCTTCTGCCATCCAGTATACGACCCGTTTGTTCGTCCACAATTTTTACCGATTCATCCATTACCACGTATTCGGTATCCTTGTCAAATAACGTGTAAGCTTTCAGCAATTGTTGTACGGTATGTATGCGGTCTGCCTTCAGTGAATATTCACTTAACAGGGCTTCTTTACTTTGTAATTTTACTTCAGCTGATAAAGCGCCTTTTTCAATATCAGACAATTTGGTAGCAATGTCCGGAAGAATAAAAAATTCATTGTCTTCACCTGATTTAGTAATCAGGTTAATTCCTTTATCCGTCAGGTCAACCTGGTTATTTTTTTCATCAATGTGAAAAAACAATTCGGCGTCTACTTTCGGCATTTCTTTTTGCTGATCGGCCAGGTAGTAGTTTTCTGTCTTCTGCAATTTTACCCGGATGCCAGGCTCACTTAAAAATTTAATCAACGCACTGCTTTTTGGTAAACCTCTATGTGCAATCATCAATGAAAGACCACCATCTTTAGGATCATCATTGCCATCTGTAATTTTCTTCTTGGCATCAATAAGGTATTGACTCACCGCTTTCTTCTGGGCATCCACCAATTTTTCAATCCTTGGTTTCAAATCAAAAAATTGTTGGGTATTATCACTGTGGCCAACCGGACCACTTATGATCAATGGCGTTCTGGCATCATCAATCAACACACTATCCACTTCATCCACCATTGCAAAATGGTGTTTGCGCTGTACCATTTCATCGGGGCTATGCACCATGTTATCTCGGAGGTAATCAAAACCAAATTCGTTGTTGGTACCATACGTCACGTCTGCATTGTAGGCAGCTCTTCTTGCATCTCCGTTCGGTTCATGCTTATCAATACAATCGACTGTTAATCCTAAAAATTCAAATAGCGGGCCATTCCATTCACTATCCCTTCTTGCCAGGTAATCATTTACTGTTACAATATGTACGCCTTCGCCAGCCAATGCATTCAGGTAGGCGGGTAATGTACTCACCAACGTTTTACCTTCACCGGTAGCCATCTCTGCAATTTTCCCGGAATGCAATACCGCACCACCAATAAGCTGTACATCATAATGAACCATATTCCACAACACGTCTCCACCAGCTGCTTTCCATGTGTTGGTGAAAATTACTTTATCGCCTTGTATAGTAATATGATCTTTTTTTACAGAGAGGGTTCTGTCAAGTTCAGTTGCTGTACTTTCCAGTGTAGCATTGTCTTTAAACCGACGGGCAGTTTCTTTTACAGCAGCAAATGCTTCTGGTAAAATTTCCTGTAGTATAACCTCTATTTGTTTGTCCCGCTCTTTTTTAAGGAGATCAATTTCCTGGTAGATTACATCTTTTTCGTTGATATTGGTAACCGGCAGGTTTTCTGCATTTTCCTTTTTAGTATGAATGTCCTGATCAATGGTGCTAAGATGTTGTTCAATGCGCTGTTTAAATTCAGCCGTTTTGTTCCTTAAATGGTCGTTGCTAAGCGACTGGTACTGTGTAAAATAACCGTTGATCTTAGCAACCTGTGGCGTTATCTTTTTTACGTCTTTTTCACTTTTGTTGCCGCCAAATATTTTCGATAAGAAGCCTATCATAAAATTCTGAGTTATTGGGTGTTGTTTATAATTAATTAATTCGGGTGATTTGTTTTGTCAAATATGGTGCTTAAATATTTTTAGAGCCAAAATGACAGAGCGGCAAAGGTAGCAATTACTCGCTAGTTTAAAAGGGTTAGTTAGGGCGTTCCGGGTTAACTGTTTTTTAAAAAATGAAAGTGCATGTTCCAATGTGAACGGGGTATTTCCGAAATATTTTTCAGATGTACAAGTATTAAGTTTTTCTTAACCAACTATTTTTCGTTTTCAGTATTAAATTAAAAATTGAGTATATGAAAGCATTTCCTTTATTCCCTGTTCTAGTATTTTGTGTTACATTTTTTTTGATATCCGGCTGCACCAGCAACGAGATTGGCGAAAGCAAGGATGTATCCCAGGAAACCATTTACCAGCAATATCGTATCAGTTACAATGAGCAGGGTGAAAATGCTACCGTGTACAGCCAGTTTCGTTTTGCGGGAGACGATGGTACAACGTTGGTATTAAGCAGGCCTGCCGGTATTCAATTTGATGGCGTTTCGCTGGTAGTGGATAGCAGCGAGTACGAAGGAGCATTTTATAAGAAAAGTATACCAGCAAATGTTCTTTTTGGCGATCATAGTTTTACCTATACGGATATTAATAAAAAGATATTTGAGAATCGTTTTTTTATTGAAAAATTTAAACTGAGTGATATTCCTGAAGTCGCCACCAGGACGGAAGCACTTCAGATTCCATTTGAATCATCACCTTTGGAACGGGATGATTTCATAGAAATGAACGCAATCGATACAGATTCTTCATTTAGTATAAAACACACGCCTAAAGAAAACAAGCTTTTTATATTGATACCTGTTGAGGAACTGCAACGCCAGAAGGGTATTGAGTTAAAGCTGGTTGCAACCTTACATCGGCAAGTTACATTGCAGCAAAACACAACCGAAGGTGGTAGATTGGAGGTAGAGCAAACTTTAAAACCGGTCCTTATAAAATTTGAAAAGTAAACTTTCAGCCTTTACAGCTGTTGAATTATAAAAATCTATTTATGAAGTATATATTGGTTTTATTGGCTTTAGCCATTTCCCCGGTTTTAGTTTTTTGTCAATTGAATGAACTAATTTCTTTTGAAAAGGAGCGGATTGATTTGAATAAAAAGGCAATGGTAGTATTGGGAAGCTGGAGCACCGCCAATATTATAGCCGGTGCCATTGGTACCAATAGCAACAACAGAGAGACCCGCTATTTTAACCAGATGAATGTAATTTGGAACAGCGTTAATCTGCTGATAGCAAGTGCTGGCTATTATGCTGCTTCGAAAGAAAAACTAAATGACCTTACCATTTCTAAAGTATTGATGCACCAGAACAAGACTGAAAAAGCATTTTTGTTCAATACCGGACTAGACCTGGCTTACGTTACAACCGGTTTATATTTAACAGAGCGAAGTAAACGCAATGCTGATCCTGCAAAACTGAAAGGGTATGGCAACTCCGTAATGGTGCAGGGAGGATTTCTGTTTTTATTGGATGCTGTAATGTACAAACTGCAACAGCATCATGGTAAGAAGCTAAAAACCTTTACGGACAAGTTTACTTTAGTAGGCGGCCCCGGCGCCTTCGCAATTGCCTATAAACTATAATATCTCAATATTGCTTGATAGTTGTGGTATTATAAGACGTAGACTGAAATATATCAGAAGGTAAAGTATGGGTAATTAAAAAACTAAGGCTATTCACAATAATAGAAATAATAAAGGCTTTCTTCCAACTGCAGGGCAGCAAAAAATGGAAAGCAATCGCCTCTCCAATCGCCAAAACAACCGCAACATAATACATGTTGACATCAAATGTAAAAAAAATGATGTGAGTGATTGACCATGAAATGATGTTGATCAGGAATGCCATCCCAAGTGCCGCTTGTCTTTTTTTTCTCTTGAATAAGAACGCAATTATGGGGAGTTCAATTAAAATTATGATTAGGAAATTGAAGGCAAGTACCATTTGTTTTGATGCTGTGTTTTACTAAATCTTGTGGTTTCACTGACCGTGCTATACCATTAATTGATCGCTGATCCTCAATTGAGGTGATAAATATTTGCCGCGAAGATGTGCAATTCTAGGTAGAATTCGATGAGTTTTGTTTATAAACTAAAATTATTATCAATCATTTTTCAAAAATGAGTGATTTGAGCGATTTTACCGGACGAGTGAACACTTGTTTAAATTATGTCTTCTGTTTAGAAATAAGATAAAAGTTAGGGGCCAGTAATTTTTCAATTTGCAATTGCAAAAAATAAATCAATAATTTGTGTTCAATGATGAACACCATATCAACTAATGTGAAAGAATTCAACTACGTGCAAAAAAATTATTTAGCATGGTTGAATGAACTTGCAACTGCCTTGGGCAGCGTGATAAAAGAGAATGTGTTAACGCTTTCACCATCAGTAGGTGAGGGGTATTCTGCATCCTTTCTTATTGAGGAAGGCTGCACAGCATGTATAAATAATTTTCAGTTAAGTGAAGAGTATCATTTCAACAGAACACCTTCAGATAATTTTGGCGTAATTATTTATCTGTATCATTTTGAAACATTGGACCGTGTTCATTATAAATTAGATGAACATGCTGCTTTTCTGGATATTGGCAGCCATTTCGAATTACGCGTTACTAATTCACAAACATCACAGCAATTAAAATTTGGAAAAACTACCCATTTAAAAGGAATTAGCATTTTTCTTGAAAATGAATGGATTTCAAAAAATCTTACCCATCGGCTGACGGACGTATTTAATTACCTGCAAAAGGTTAATTATTTTAAGCAGTTTGTAAACGCCCGGCATCAACGGTTAATGGATGAAATCCTCAATTTACCTCCCGATCACCCATATCCAAACATATATGTCCGCAGCAGAATATTAAGGCTGTTGGATAAGCTACTCGAAAGCTTTCTTCAGCGTGATATTTCGGAGTCGCCGGAAAAAATAAATGGCGAAGATTTTCTAACACTGCAAAAAATTGAAGTGATATTAACCAAAAGCTGTCACGAGGCTTTTCCCGGTATAGAAAAATTGTCGAGAATTTCGCTCATGAGCGAAAGCAAACTGAAGAAACTCTTTAAGCAGTTTTTTGGGATGGGCTTGTATGAGTATTACCAAAAAAACAGGATGCATATGGCGAAGGAGTATATTCTATCCCGTAAATATTCCATTTCAGAGATAGGAACCAAATTGGGATATCAAAACCTGAGTAACTTTTCAGCCGCATTTCGCAAAGAATTCAATTGCCTTCCAAGTGAAATGAATATTATACCTTAATTCAATATGGCATCACCGTACTATTCAAATACACTATCTATTAAAGCGTGCTCCAAATAATTCGCAAATTATCGAATTAGCCAATTCGCAATTTTCCCTACCTTTGCCCCCCGAAAAGTAACCTTTCAATTTATAATTAACCTTGATATGTCAGGAGCGTTAAAAGAAGTTCGCAACAGAATTAAGAGTGTGCAAAGTACTCAGCAAATAACCAAAGCAATGAAAATGGTGAGTGCTGCCAAGCTTCGCCGTGCACAGGACGCCATTACTCAAATGCGCCCTTATGCCAAAAAATTGCAGGAGGTGCTGGGTAATATCGTAAGCAACAGCGATGGGGATGTAAACCTGGCACTGGCAACAGAAAGAAATGTAGAAAAAGCTTTGATCATAGTAGTAACCAGCGACCGTGGATTGTGCGGTGGATATAACAGCAACCTGATTAAGTTGGCAAGGCAGGTAATTCAGGACAAATACAGTACACAGCATTCAAAAGGCAACGTGCAGATTTTACCCATTGGGAAAAAGGGATTTGAACATTTTACAAAAAGTGGCTTTAACGTAGTAGACCAATATTGGGATATTTTTACCGGTCTTAGTTTTGATAAAGTTCAAACAGCTGCCAAATATGCCATGGAAGCATTTGCTAAAAAAGAAATTGATGCGGTCGAGTTGATTTATAGCGAGTTTAAAAATGCAGGCACACAGGTATTTGTTGCAGAACAATTTTTGCCGGTTCAAAAATTAGAGAAACAGGCAGGTGACAAGCAGGCAGATTTTATATTTGAACCAAGTAAAGAAGTGCTGATTCGGGAACTAATGCCCAAAATTTTAAACACTCAGTTATTTAAAGCCGTATTAGATGCCAATGCTAGCGAGCATGGTGCCCGCATGACAGCGATGGATAAGGCAAGTGATAACGCAAACGAACTATTGAAATCACTCAAAATAAGTTACAACCGGGCAAGACAGGCTGCTATTACAACCGAATTAACGGAGATAGTAAGTGGGGCTGCTGCGTTGAACGGATAAAAAAGCCCCCAACCCCTAAAGGGGAGCAAGGATAAAAAGCATCTAACAATCTAAATACTAATATTCCCCTTTAGGGGTTAGGGGCATGGAACTTTCTCAAATAATACCACATATAGAAGCCTTAATATTTGCAAGTGATAAACCATTGACCAATTTGGATCTGGTAGACTTGCTGAACAATGCGTTGGGCTTTATTGAAGACAGGGCCACACTTGACCAGGTAGAATCGGCCGTGGAGGGTATTCATGAAAAATACAATTCGGAGTTTTATGCTTTTGAATTAAAGCAAAGTGGCGGAGGCTGGCAGTTTCTAACGAAAAAAGAATACCATAAAACAGTTGCCCAGCTAAATGGTGATAAGTTTCTAAAGCGTCTTTCAAATGCAGCATTGGAAACACTCGCAATAATTGCCTACAAGCAGCCGATTACCAAAAGTGAAATTGAATCCATTCGTGGGGTGAACTGCGATTATGCAGTGCAGAAACTTTTAGAGAAAGATCTGGTGATAATTTCAGGTAGAAATGAGGAAGCAGTAGGGAAGCCTTTGATATATTCTACTTCAAAGTCTTTTATGGATTATTTTGGTATCAACAGTACCGAAGATTTGCCTAAAATAAGTGAAGTTTTAATGGAGGAATTGGTGCAGGCAACGATCGTTAACCAGCATATTCAACCCGACGGGGAAGTTAGTAATTCAAACGAATCAGTTGCAGCAATTTTAGCAGTAACCGAACATGGGGAAATAATTGAAAATATTACTGGTTTAAGCAGTGAAAGCGAGGTTGAAATAATAGCCGCCGGATTAATTGAAGTGGAAATCACCGAAGCCAATGAAGCAGTAATTGAACAGAAACAGGATGAGTTTGTAATGATAATTGAGGAACCTGTGATAGTGGAGGATATAGTGATCGAAGAAGTTGAGATTGAAGAAACTGTAGCGGATTCAGTAGACCCTTCAACATCCGATTCGGAAGAAAAGCAAGGCGTACCGGATAAACAGGAAAAGGAAAAAGAGGACTTGTCTGAATCATAAACTTTAAATTGAATTATTTTAATAGGTATGATGAATCAGTTTTCTCATACCTTTTTTTATAAACAAAACCCGGAATTTAAAATTGCATCAATAACCAACACATATATTTTATCATGTCAAAAAATTTAACCCACCAGCAGCTAATTGAAATCGCAGAGGAATTTGGTACACCCGTTTATGTATATCATGCAGAACGTATTGGAGAACAATATAAAAAATTGCAAAAGGCTTTTGCAGGTAGTAACGTCCGCTTTTTTTATGCCTGTAAATCGCTCACCAATATCAACGTTTTAAAATACATGCAATCTATAGGCGTATCGCTTGATTGTGTTAGCGTAAATGAAGTGAAGCTCGGATTGATGGCTGGTTTTGATCAAAAGGATATTTTGTACACTCCAAATTGTGTTGATTTTGCTGAAATAATAGAAGCCAAAGAATTGGGCGTAAATATCAATATTGACAATATTTCTATCCTGGAGCAATTTGGTCATAAGTATGGAGATAGTTACCCTGTTTGTATCCGGTTAAACCCGCATATTATGGCAGGTGGCAATTATAAAATTTCCACGGGCCACATTGATAGTAAGTTTGGCATCTCTATTCACCAGATGCGTCACATTGAAAGAATTGTAAAAAGTACCAACCTGAATGTTACCGGCATTCACATGCACACCGGTAGCGAAATCAAGGACATCAAGGTGTTTCTATTGGGACTTGAAGTAATGTTGAATACAGCAGAGCACTTCCCAAATCTGGATTTTATTGATTTGGGTAGTGGTTTTAAAGTGCCTTATCAGCCTGGCGACGCCGAAACCGATGTGGCAGATTTGGGTAAAAAAGTAGCGCAGGCATTTGTGGATTTTGAAAAAGAAACCGGAAGAAAATTGCAGGTATGGTTTGAGCCGGGAAAATACCTGGTAAGCCAATGTGGTTATTTTGTTGTAAAAACAAATGTAATTAAACAAACGCCGGCAGCCGTTTTTGCTGGTGTAGATAGTGGCTTTAATCACCTGATTCGTCCCATGATGTACGATGCTTATCACCACATTGAGAATATCAGTAACACAAAGGGGCCCGAAAGGATTTACAATGTGGTAGGAAACATTTGTGAAACTGACACCTTTGCCTGGGATCGCAAATTGCATGAAGTAAGAGAGGGCGATTACCTGGTATTTAACAATGCTGGCGCTTATGGTTTTGAGATGTCATCTAATTTCAACTCCAGGTTAAAACCTGCTGAAGTGATGGTAATTGATGGCAAGGCCAAACTGATTCGTAAAAGAGATGTTTTTGAAGACCTGTTAAGAAACCAGGTGATTTAAAATAAATGATCAATTGATTTGAATGCAATGCCGCCACCTGAAAATGGCGGCATTCTATTTTTAAAAAGAAAAACTTGCTGACCAATTCTTTAACAAAATATATTTTTTGCCGCCTTTGAAAAATCCGGATTTTCTCTTCACATTTACAGAATCAAACCCATTACAGCATAACCGTCCTGGTTATACTGAACAACCAAATACAAATACAATTATGAACCCTGATTGTGTTCAACCTGTTAAAAAGTTTGCTGCAACTTTTTTCAGTATCC
>JBBQQP010000075.1:0-11448 GCA_038215675.1 Chitinophagales bacterium
CCGGATACGGAAGCTAGTGGTAGGGTGCATACCAGTGCTGCAACCGTTGCGGTGATGCCAGAAGCGGAGGAAGTAGATTTTGAGCTAAAGGAAAGCGATGTAAAAATGGAAACCGCCAGAAGTGGAGGTGCAGGTGGACAAAACGTAAACAAGGTAGAGACCAAGGTGTTTTTAACCCATAAACCTACCGGACTGGTAGTAATGTGCCAAACAGAAAGAAGCCAGTTGGGTAATAAGGAAAAAGCGATGGACATGTTAAGGACCAGGTTATACGATGAAGAGGTTCGAAAAGCGGAAGAGGCTATTGCCCATAAACGTAAAAGTTTGGTAAGTACTGGGGATAGAAGTGCTAAAATAAGAACCTACAATTTTCCTCAGGGGCGTGTAACCGACCACAGGATTGGATTAACTGTTTATAACCTCGATAATGTTTTAAACGGTGAAGTGCAGGAGTTTATTGACGCTTTACAGTTTGCTGAAAATGCGGAAAAAATGGCTACGCAGAATTAATTTAAAATAATTTGCAATGTTATTTGAAGTTCCTACATTTAAGTAATCAAATTATTTTATGTTAGAAAATCTATTCAACCTTATTAAAGAACAAGGCGTTTCCTCTGTCATTGAGAACCCCGCAATTCCAAATGAACAAAACAATGCGGTTTTGGCAGATGCTACCCATTCGGTTGCAGATGGACTTCAGGGTGTTTTGGCAGGTGGCGGTCTTCAAAATGTACTATCCCTTTTTAACAAAAACGACAACGGATCTGGTGGCATTAATGGCTTGCTCAACAATCCCATCGTGGGTAGTATTGTCAACAACTTTACTAACAAGCTTACCGATAATCACGGAATCCCTGGTAACCAGGCAAGCGGTATTGCAAATAATCTGATACCATCAGTACTGAGCAACCTCGTAAACAGAACCAACGATCCCAATAACAATAGTTTTGATTTAAGTAGCATCATTGGCTCACTTACAGGCGGAAATAGCCAGCCGGGTGCTGCCGCAGGCTTTAATTTACAAGACATATTGGGTAATTTTACCAATGACGGTTTAGATGCCAATGGTGATGGAAAAGTTGGTTTTGATGATATCATGAGTAAAATAAGCGCCGGCGCTCAACATCAGCAACAAAAAGCGAAAAACGGCGGAGGAGGTTTAATGGATATAATCCAGGGACTTTTAAAATAGGGACCGATTAAATAATTGTTAAAGAGACAAAAAATTAAGACATTTTTCGACTTTTTTTAAATTATAGGTATAACTTTATCCTAACAAAAGATGGAAGACAATTATTAATATTTTTTACGAAATATACCGTTGTTTTAAACAGTTCTTATTTGAAAGCAAAACGTTCTAAAGTTTTATTAACAATCAATTTGAAACCATTGGCATCGTGTTTGCGTAAATAAGTATAGAACACAAAAATAAAAATTCAAATTTTTCTCATAAGCAGTTAGTTTTGGTAAACGACCCCTGTTTCTACAGGGGTCTTTCTTTTTGTACAAAAATTTGAAATACTCCCAGTTAGATAAAAGATTGAGTCTTTCAATCAGAATAGTAAGACTTCTAAAGATTGTTCAATATCAGAAAGCATCTTTTGTAAAACAACATAGGGGTTTAGGCATTACTATTAATAATACCCCGATTTGTGGGGTGTGATAAACTTACAAAGCGTTACACGTTTATCTTGAATACTTGTTAATCATAAAAGAGTTTTACTTTTGAGCCTGTTTTGATTTAGCAATGTAAAATCATTTGTAATAATTTATCTCAATTTATCGATTTGGCGACAAAAGCATTTGAAAGAAAATCTTTCTTTAAGCGAATAGGTACCGGCAAAAATAACAATGAGGAAGAAGCGGAAATGACCTTCTTTGACCACATTGAAGAATTGCGCTGGCATATCATGCGCTCTATCATTGCATGGCTAGCAGCAGCCATTGCAATATTTATCTATATTGACTGGATCTACGATAATGTCATTCTAGCTCCAGCCAATGAAAAATTTGTTACTTATGGAGCACTTTGCCGCTTTGGACAGTGGCTGCATCTGGGGGACGGCTTTTGCATGCCACCGGTTAAAATTGATTTCCAGGTAACCACTGTTAATGGCACTTTTACATCTGCTATCTCGATTGCCATGATCGGTGGCATCATCGCAGCTTTCCCTTATATCTTCTGGGAAATATGGCGTTTTATCAAGCCAGCTCTATCACCCAAAGAAAGAAAATATGGCCGGGGGAGTATTTTTTGGGTTTCCCTTTGCTTTTTTGCCGGCGCCGCTTTTGGTTATTATTTATTGGCTCCTTTTACTTTCAACTTTTTAGCAAGCTTTACGCTCGGTAAAACCGGGATGATTCAATATCGCCCTGCAGTTGATGACTATATTGACAGCCTTACCAATTTAATGCTTGGTTGCGGTATTGCTTTTGAATTACCGGTACTATCTTATGTACTTGCTAAAATAGGATTGATTACCGGGAGTATATTGAGGCAATATTTTAAATTCGCTTTTGTAGTGATTCTAGTCGTAGCTGCAATTATTACGCCTTCTCCCGACTGGACCAGCCAGTTTTTAGTTGCAATCCCATTGTTATTATTGTATTGGATCAGTATCATCCTGGCTACCCGTGTTGAAAAAAATAAGCTTAAGGAAGAGGAAAAGGAATGGAGTTAAGAGGACATGTAACTATTTTTTCAATAAAAGCCGGATCAATCATCGATTAATATATTCTCAAATAATATGACGCCTTTTAATTTAAAATTACCCATTGCTATTGGTTGCGATCATGCGGGATTCGATTGCAAAGAAGACCTGATTTCATTGTTGGAAGCACAGGGCCTGCAATTTAAAGATTTCGGTACTTTTTCAAAAGACTCCGTTGACTACCCCGATTTTGCTCACCCCGTTTCAAACGCTGTAGAGAAATGCGAAGCTGCTTTTGGCATTCTGTTATGCGGCAGTGCCAATGGTGTTGCCATTACTGCCAATAAACACCAGGGCGTGAGGGCTGCTATTTGCTGGGGCGAAGAGTTGGCTGAATTGGCACGCAAACACAATGATGCCAATATTATTTGTATTCCAGCCCGTTTTGTAAGGGATGGCGATGCTGAAAAAATGCTGGATGTTTTTATGAACACAGCTTTTGAAGGCGGCCGTCACCAGGGTCGGGTAAATAAAATTTCGTGTTAACATTTAATATCTGTTAAAATAAATATGCATGATTGCCATTCATCAAAGAAATAGCAATGGCCTTACTTGTTCCCTTATTTTAGTTCTAAATTTATAGATGAAAAAAACCTTCTTTCTGAGCGTTTTAGTGTTCGGCTTTCAACTCAATCCTTTTGCACAGGGTGATAATGCGGCCAAATTTGCCAACAGCATTACCACCGCAGATTTAAAGAAACATTTAACCATTATTGCAGGTGATGAAATGGAAGGCCGGGAAACCGGTACCGAAGGACAGCGTAAGGCTGCTGCCTACATTGAATCACAATTTAAAATGCTTGGCCTTAATCCTGCAAACCAGTTAAATGGATACCAGCAATTGTACCCGCTTTTTCAGGATAGTGTTGGTGGCAGCGAATTGGTGATTGGTGGTAAAACTGCTGAATTGGGCAAAGATTATTATAGCCAGGCCACCTTAAGCGAAACCAACAAGTTTAAGGGTAAAAAATTAATATTTGTAGGTTATGGCATCGATGATACTACCTACTCGGATTATACCGGGGTAAATGTAAAGGGTAAAATTGTAGTGTTCTTTTTAGGCGAGCCAAAAAAAGATGGCAAATACATGGTGAGCGGCTCCGGTAAAAGCAGTGGGTGGACATTTCCCGGAATAAGTACTAAATTAGCAGCAGCCGCTGCAAAGGGAGCCATAGGTGCATTTATTATCAATCCAACACAAGCCACGTTTTCGGCAAGAACCATCGAATCCAATAAAAAAACCAGTACATATTATCCACGCACTACACCAAATAAAACAATCAACCATGCTTTTTTATCCCATGAATTTGCGGCATCGTTTACCAATAATTTTGAAGCGCTGTTGAAAGCTGCAAAAGCCAACGAATCTTTTGTAAAAGATTGGAGTTACGGTAAAAAACTAAAAGCTTCCTTCACGTATAAAAAATACCGCATTACAGTAGATGCCAGCAACGTGATTGGCATTATTGAGGGTACTGATAAAAAGGATGAGTTTGTATTTTTAACCGCTCATTATGATCACCTTGGAAAACGTGACGGCAAAATATATTACGGTGCAGATGACGATGGAAGTGGCACCTGTGCTGTGATAGAAATGGCAGAGGCTTTTGCAAAAGCAAAGGCGGCTGGTGTGGGCCCCAGAAGAACTGTTGTATTTATGACCGTTAGCGGAGAGGAAAAAGGATTATGGGGCAGTGAATATTATGGCGATCATCCGTTGTTTCCGTTGGATAAAACCTCCGTTGATTTAAACACCGATATGGTGGGAAGAATTGACACCGAAAGAAAAACCAACGACACCTTGAACTATGTGTATGTAATTGGTCATGATAAATTGAGCAGTGAGTTACCGGGTATCAATGAAGGCGTAAATAAAAAATATACCAACCTGGTTTTTGATTACAAGTATGATGATCCAAAAGATCAAAACAGGATTTACTTCCGGAGCGATCATTACAATTTTGCCAAAAAAGGTGTACCAATCTTATTTTTCTATGATGGGATGCTAAAGTCGGACTACCATAAACCAACCGATACCGTTGATAAAATCTATTGGGATTTATATGAGAAAAGAACAAAAATGATTTTTCACACAGCCTGGGAAATTGCCAACCGGGATGAGATGCTAAAGAGAGATATTCCCCTGCAAATGGGAACAAGATAAAAATAAAAGAGCCCCGATTAAACGGGGCTCTTTTATTTTTATGCCAATCAGATTAAATTCATTTCTTTAGCTGGTTGATCCATTTCAGATGACTTTTTGATAACTCAATTTTACTTTTACAACGGATAATATTCTGTTGATAATCTTTTATCTTATCATCACTAATAGCCACGAGGATTGCCTTTTCATTATTTGCTATGGCACCTTTAAAGTTGAGTTTGAGCTCCTCCATTAAACCAAGTTTCATAAATACCCACGACTTTTCGATGGTGGGTATACGAAAACAGGTTTGCAGTAAATCTTCCAACTCTTCAAACCGCTCCATCTCCGTTAATAGCGTAGCATAATTATTATAACTATGCGGGTATTTTGAATCCGAGGCTATCGCTGCTTTATAATAGGCTTCCGCTTTGGTATAATCTTCAATTTGTGTTTTACTCAGCCAACCCAGCGAATTTAACGTAGGTCCATTAGAAGGCTCTTCCAATAAAATAGCCTCATATTTTCTAAATGCATCCACAAAATTACCTTCCTTAATATCTGCTTCGGCCTCCAGATATGTTTCTTCGAGGTATGAATTCATTTGATAAATTTTTTATTTTCCTGATGAATTGCGCATCATCCAATTGTGATAAACTCCATTACCAACCCAATATCCACGCAAA
Organism: Chitinophagales bacterium; assembly: GCA_038215675.1. Lineage (GTDB taxonomy): Bacteria > Bacteroidota > Bacteroidia > Chitinophagales > Chitinophagaceae > Ferruginibacter. The sequence goes on from JBBQQP010000075.1 coordinate 5,541, forward strand.
TATCAGCGGACAAACAATGGTAGCGTCACTCTCTACAATAAACTTAGGAGTAGTTATATCCAGTTTACCCCAGGTAATTTTTTCATTGGGAACCGCACCGGAATAGGAACCATAAGAGGTGGTACTGTCACTTACCTGGCAGAAATAACTCCAGAAAGGAACATCATGCCATTCCAGGTCCTGGTACATCATTGGCACCACGCATATCGGGAAATCACCGGCAATACCGCCTCCAATCTGGAAGAATCCTACACCTTTACCGGCAGAATTATTTCTGTACCAATCTGCCAGCCATACCATGTATTCGATACCACTTTTCACAGTGGTTGCCTTCAGTTCATTTTTGATGATATAAGATGCAAAAATATTTCCCATCGTACTATCTTCCCATCCCGGCACCACAATTGGAATATTTTTTTCAGCAGCTGCCAGCATCCAACTGTTTTTTGGATCAATTTCGTAGTACTGTTCCAGCACGCCGCTTAACAACATTTTATACATGTATTCATGCGGGAAATATCGTTCGCCTTTGTCATCGGCATCCTTCCAAATTTTATGAATGTGCTGCTGCAATCTTCTAAATGCTTCTTCTTCCGGTATGCAGGTGTCTGTTACACGATTGTAATGATTCTCCAGCAAATCCCACTCTTCCTGCGGACTTAAATCACGGTAGTTCGGAACTCGTTTGTAATGACTATGCGCTACCAAATTCATAATATCTTCTTCCAGATTGGCGCCCGTACAACTGATAATTGAAACCTTATCCTGGCGAATCATCTCTGCAAGACTCAATCCCAGTTCGGCCGTACTCATAGCACCAGCCAAAGTGACCATCATTTTTCCACCTTCATCCAGGTGGGTAACATAGCCCTTAGCGGCGTCCATTAAAGCCGCTGCATTAAAATGGCGGTAGTGATGCTCTATAAAATTGGAAACCGGTCCTTTACTCATTTTTTTATATTTTAGAATGCTTTACAATTCACCCACTTTGTTATATGCAGTAAGTGCGGTTTAACGTTGATGGAAGTTGCAAAAGTAATTTTTTTTACGCTCCAAAAAGCAGCGAAGACGTTTAGATGAGTTTCGGGCTTAAAACCACCGGAAAAAGTGCATTAACAAATGTGCTGTGTTTTTAAACGGAAAATTAGTTGCTTTTGAAGAATCATATTTTCAACTAATATTTCATAAACCAGGTTTACATTGTCGTTCACCTTATGTCAAAAAAATCTGAAACGTTATAAACCTAAAAATCGTTGAAACAAAATCTCAACACGAAAACTCTAAAATGTTTACACAAAAAAATAGCCGCCCTATAAATGACGGCTATTTTTAATTATCCTTTTAATGCCTCTATTTTTTCTTCACTTTGCGTTCCACCTGAATATCGCCACCGCCTGAGCATTTCAATTTCAGGGACTGCCGGTCATTATCGATATTTACATAATAGCTGGTGATTCCATCGTAGCTCAATTCCGTTGCTGTTTTAGGTAAATTATAACCCTTGTATTTTTTTGACAAAGCCATCGAAACACTTAAAGGCAACTGGTTAAATTCAATAGCACGGGAAGTTGCAACCAGTTCGCCAGCTTCGTTGTAAGCCGCATTAACTTCAAGCTGATTGATGGTAAACGTTGCGAAATAATAACCCTTTGATTGTTCCCAACTTACGGATGAAGCGGATGAAAAATCTTTTAAAAATGCAGCCTTTACCAGGGCACTTACTTTATCGCCTTCATTGGCGAATGCAAAAATGGAAAACAGCATCAATGCCGCTGTTAACATGGTGGTGATCTTTTTCATAACTATACTTTTTTTGGTTAAGTGATACCGCCTCATGACTGGCGGTTTTTGATTTGTTACCAAAGATAGAAGGCGCCTGAATGGTTGCAACCTTAATTTGATCAAATGAAAATATGTTTATTACCTTTTATATGAGTGGTAAAAGGAAGCCTTAAATTTTTCTCCAACTTATTTGAAATCCAATACTGGCAATGGTTTAAATGATTTCCTAAAAAAAACATAAAATTTGGTTTTGTTATGTTAAAAAGTAAAGGCGGTTCAGCTGGCTACTGGCTGGCATGCTTTTTAATAATAGTACCTTTAATGAAATTTAATAATTGAAAGTTCGTTTTTAATGCTTTAAAAAAAATTACTCAAATTAAATATGAACTTTTTAGCGCATGCCTATCTCTCTTTTAACCAACCTGGAATATTAACCGGGAATATGATCAGTGATTTTGTAAAAGGCAGAAAAAAATTTGATTTTCCACCCCTTGTTCAAAAAGGCATTGCTTTGCACAGAGCCATCGATGAGTTTACAGATTTTCACCCTGTTACTCAAAATGCCAAAGCATTTTTTAGAAAAGATTACCGACTTTATTCCGGTGCATTTGTAGATGTGGTGTTTGACCATTTTTTAGCCAATGATAAAAATCAATTTGCTACTGATGCAGCGTTAGACTCATTTTGCCAAGGTACCTACGCCAGCTTGCAAATTGATAGCGCTGTATTGCCTCCAAAATTTTTGCAAATGCTTCCGTATATGCAGCAACAAAACTGGTTGTATCATTACAGATTTGCAGAAGGAATCGAAAAAAGCTTTGGTGGACTGGTAAGGAGGGCTGCTTATATATCTGATTCTGTCACTGCTTTTAAAATTTTTAATCAATACTATGATGAACTGGGTGAATGTTACCAACTATTCTTCCCTGCACTTAAAAATTTCGCCTTTCATCATTTAAGCCAGACCGATAATAGTTGATTCGTTTTATATTTGTCATTAATAAAAGAAATATGAAGAAATTATCATTTGTAGTTATTTGTATGTTTAGTTTGTGTATGGTAACTTATGCGCAGGTAAAATTGCCGCCGGTTGATAAATCCCAGTTGGATATGAGCTATTATCCAAATGCTTATCCGGTATTAAAAATCCAGGATAAAATATCCGAACCATTGGTTGCAAGAGTCATCTTTAGCCGGCCACAAAAAAACGGCAGAACCATTTTTGGCGAATTGCTGGAATACGGACAAGTTTGGCGTTTGGGCGCAAATGAAGCTACCGAAATTGAATTTTTTCAGTTGGTAAAAATCGGAAATACAAAATTAAAAAAGGGTAGATATACAATGTATTGCATACCCTACAGCGAAAAATGGACGCTGATCATTAACAAAGAAACGGATACCTGGGGTTCATTCAAATATGATGCTACTAAAGATGTTGTGAGAATTGATGTGCCGTTACAAAAACAGACGGAGGTTCTGGAGTCATTTGTGATGGCTTTTGATAAAACTATTTCCGGCGCTGGCTTAACAATTGCATGGGATAATTTCCGGGTTGTTTTACCCATCAGTTTTTAAAAAAGTAATCTTTTTGCAATCATGCCGGCAGAGTTTCCTTTTTAAGTTTCAGGTTTCAATGGAGCTAAGGGTTTCCAATTTTTTACCAGAATGAGGCTATCGATCGCACAATTCTACAACGAGATTTTATCTATTCTACAATTTTGAATAAGTGCCCTGCAAAAAGAAGGGATTTTTTTAGATATTTACATTATGTGTGGAATTGCGGGAATATTATCTTCAAACAGCTTACTCTTAAGCAAGGATCAGCTCTTAAAAATGACAAATGCATTATCCCACAGGGGCCCCGATGGAGACGGGCATTGGATTAATAAAAATGGGCAGGTAGGATTTGGACACCGCAGATTGGCCATTATAGATTTAACAAACGATGCTGCCCAGCCGATGCACTTAATGCCGGGTGTCTCTCCTTTTGCAAACAGAGACGATCGATATACCATTACCTACAACGGGGAAATTTACAACTACATTGAAATAAAATCTGTATTACAGAAAAAGGGATATCGTTTTCAATCGCAATCGGATACCGAAGTTGTGTTAGCTGCTTATGATTACTGGAAAAAAGACTGTCTGCAATATTTTGATGGCATGTTTGCATTTGCCATTTGGGATAATAAAGATAAAATACTTTTTGCGGCAAGGGATCGCTTTGGAGAGAAGCCTTTTTATTATTTTGAAGATAGGGAACAGTTTATTTTTGGCAGCGAAATGAAAGCGCTTTGGGCGGTAGGCATACCTAAAAAGACGGATAATAAGATGCTGTTGAATTATCTTGCACTGGGCTACGTTCAAAACGCCAATGATAAAGAACAAACTTTTTTCGAGAACATTTATGCCCTTCCGCCGGCACATTATTTACAAATAAGTTTTTCAAAATTTCAATCCCAGATTCATTCCTATTGGAATATAGACAAAGAAAATACAATTGAAATTGAAAATGAAAAAGCAGTTGAACAATTTAACGAGCTGCTTCTGAAATCTGTGAGAAGAAGACTGAGAAGCGATGTAACGGTGGGCACTTCGTTAAGCGGCGGGTTAGACAGTTCTGCCATTGCTGCCAGCATCAGCCAGTTTCAAAAAAACAATGCCCGCCTACAAACATTTTCTGCGGTGTTTCCTGGTTTTGAAAAGGATGAAACTCCTTACATAAAAATGATAGCAAAAAAGTTCAGATTACAAAATTTTCAAACAACTCCAACTGCTGAAGGTTTGGTTGATGATTTTGAAAGACTTTGCTATCACCAGGAAGAACCGTTTGGGTCCTCCAGTATTTATGCACAATACAAAGTATTCGAATTAGCCAAACAACATGATGTAAAAGTATTGTTGGATGGCCAGGGCGCCGATGAATCACTGGCCGGCTACAACCATTATATTCATTGGTATCTGCAACAATTATTAAACAAGAATCAATTTAGCGAGGCGTTTAAAGAAAAATCGCAGTTTCAAAAAAAGCAGATTGCTTTTAAATGGAGTTTCAGAAATTATCTGGCGGCTTATTTGCCTTCGCATGCATGCATACAATTGGAAAGAAATGAATACAATAAAACTGTTCAACAGCCTGATATCAATCCTGAATTGATTGTTTCTTTGCGGGGACGGGAATGGGAGGGTATTCATAAACCAATTATTAGTAAACTGAACGATATCCTTTACTTCAACACCCACACAATGGGTCTGGAAGAACTGTTAAGATTTGCTGACCGAAATAGCATGGCACATGGCAGAGAGGTGCGTTTGCCATTTTTAAATCATGAGCTGGTGGAGTTTATTTTTTCTCTTCCGGCTAATTATAAAATACATGATGGGTTTACCAAATGGATATTGCGCAGCGCAATGAATAAAAAGCTGCCCAACGAAATTGTTTGGCGTACCAATAAAGTGGGTTATGAACCACCCCAGCGAAAATGGATGCAAAGCAAAGTTTTGCAGGATTATATGTATGAATCAAAAAAGAAACTCGTGAATAACCGGATACTAAAATCGACCGTTCTTAATAAAAAAGTATTACCGTTGGGTGCACATGTAACAGATAATTTTGACTGGAGGTATTTATGTGCTGCACAGATAATATAAACAGTAAACAAGAGCTTGAGAAGCTTTATCAAACTTTTATTTTTTAAAATAAAACGAATTTAAAAACAATTATATGAATACAGGAGAAAAAAATTCATCGCAAAATAACTTGAAACTGGCTACCAAAATAATTCATGCGGGCGCTGAACCGGATCCATCTACGGGGGCCATCATGACGCCTATTTATCAAACATCCACGTATGTGCAAAGCGCACCCGGACAGCATAAAGGCTATGAATATGCCCGAAGCCAGAACCCAACACGGAAGGCACTGGAAGATGCACTGGCCATCATTGAAAATGGAAAATATGGATTGGCATTTGGAAGTGGAGTTGCAGCAACTGACGCCGTGATCAAATTATTATCGCCGGGTGATGAGGTTATAGCAGCCAATGACATGTATGGTGGCACCTACCGGCTCTTCACAAAAGTGTTTGAAAAATTCGGCATCAAATTTATTTATGTTGATACCACC
>JBBQQP010000076.1:0-11265 GCA_038215675.1 Chitinophagales bacterium
GTTTCTATTGTTTGACTGTGCCGCTGTACCAAACTGTCCCGGGCCATATCTTCCACCTCCAATTGCCGGCAAACCAATTGCCTGGCGAATAATAAATTCTGCACTACCGGTAGATGGGTTGATGGTAGTATTATTGGTATAACCAAAAACCCCGTTTAACGTTAGCTTTTCACTTAATTTAAATTCAGGATTAATGCGAATATCATATTTTTTGAAACTGTTATTCTGAATTAATCCTTGCTGATCAAAAAAGGTGACAGAAGAAAACATGTTTACCCTTTCGCCACCAGACATTAGCTGAACATTATGATTTTGCATAAATCCATTATTGGTAAAAATTTCCTTTTCCCAATCCGTGTTGATGATATCAAAATTATTAGCCGGGGTAGTTTTATATTTATCAATCAGCGAAATACTAAAAGGTAAAGCGGTACCGGTAGGAAATTGGTTCAAATAAGCTATGTTGCTTAACTCCATATGATCTATTGCACCAACCCGCTCTGGCAATGCAGTAAAACTTTGATTTGTAAAGAAATTGTTATAGCTGACCTGTAATCCTTTTTTTGTAGCTCTTTTTGTTTTCACCAATATTACACCTGCACTGGCTCTATTGCCATAAATAGCAGTGGAAGCTGCATCCTTTAAAACAGTTATACTTTCAATTGCATTTGGATCTAAATTGTTTAAAGCATCCAGCCCGGTTCCTGTTGGCAATTGCAATCCATCGATAATAACCAGGGGATTGCTATTTCCTAATATTGAACCTTCCCCACGGATTCTAATGGAAGCACCATCTGCACCCGGCTTGCCAGATTGCTGCTGTACGGTAACACCAGGCGCAAGCCCCTGTAATACCTGGCTGGCACTTGATACCTGACGTTTGATGAGTGCCTCATTATTCAACTGAACAACCGAGCCGGTTAAATTGGCTCTTTTTTGGGTACCATAACCAACCACCACCACTTCACCTAAGTTATTGTTTTGTTTGGTTAATGAAACATTCATACTACCCTCGGTTACGATTACTTCTTTCTTATCGTAACCAAGACTACTAACAGCCAGTGTAGCGCCTTTGCTTACGGTAATAGAAAAACTACCATTTGCGTTGGTAGCAGCCCCTCTTCCTACTCCTTTTATTATAACGGAGGCAGACTCTACAGGTAAACCTGTAGCAACGTCCGTAACTCTGCCGGTTACTTTCATGTCCTGCGCTTTTATACCCATGAAACTGGTAAAAAGCATTAGCAGCATTAGCATACTCTTTCTCATAATGTTTGTTTTTATAGTAATTATTAGCATTGGTGGCTTAATTTTTAAAATTTCCCAGGTGATCAACTGCGCCTGTTTCAAACGGCTTTAACCATTTATCTATCATCACAGCTGCTTCAAAACGTTTTATACTTCTATTTAAATCCAACTCTTTTAGCCCGGCATCCGTCCAGCTTTGTGTCAACCTGGTGGTCGTTTCTGTTGGATCTTTTTTAAGCGAAGATTGCTGCTTCGCAATAATTTCAAATAATTCAAGAACCGTTAACCATTTATTTTTAGGTTTAAAATCCAACGGCTTATACGCATTAAAGTCTTTTAAAAAAGTACTGGTTTCAATGGTAGAATCCGGGTAAAACCATGTTTGATTTGCCCATTTAAATGGAATACCCGTACCCCTCAAAATACCAGTGGCGCCTATTTTTTGAATGGAAGAAAAATGCGGATGATTGTAAAGCACATCAATATAAGGCATGATGTATGCCCCGGATTTCAATAATTGCTGTTGTACTTTTCTAACATTTACCTGGCGGGGCTGTTGATGATTTAAAACCGCCATTGCCGACAATACACCGGCAGCCTGACCGGTAAGCAGTACACAAGGCTGAAGCCGGGTAGTACCATTGACTACATTGCTTACACTGATTCCTTTTTCGGCAACTACCAATCCATCAATTTTTTCTGGTATCAATGCACCCATTGGCACATTGTAGGAGGGCACCGGATAAAACTCCAAATGCTGCGGTGCTAAAATATTTTTTTTATGGTGATGATCAATCGGATAATCTCCCACAGAAATGCCGGTACGATAAAGCGGTAAGCCACTAAATGGTTTTGAAATTTCATTGATAGTTAGCCGGGCCATTCCCTTTAGCCTTCTTCCCTCACGATGATAAGGTATCAACGCAAAATGATCGGCCGTACCAAATTCATCTGTAGCCAAACCAAGGTGCTTAAATCCAAGTTGATGTTGAATAAAATAAATAAAACGAAGCGTAGTTTGTTTTGAAATGTTTACGGCCACCTTGCGATCTGCCTCAGACAATCCTACCATATTAATATAAGTATCATTGCCTTTATTGGGCCAGTTAAGCATGTATTTATTGTTGGGTAATTTTCCATAATCCAACATTTTTTGAGCGGTAACATTAGGGGCAGGGTTCTCTTTATTGTTATAATAATCTGTACAGGCGCCATCAAATTCTATTGGATCATAACCCGCAGGTTTTACAATAGTACAATCTGCCTTTGCTCCAAAATCTTTTAATATGGCCACATAAGTTAGATCCTGGATAATATTGTTAGTGGATGTTACACCTACATTTTCTCCGGATAGTTCAGAAGCTTCCATCCCCAAATCATACCCGGCGCCGGCATTGGCCATTACATCTCCCAGTTCAGTTGCATCTATTACAACTTTAGCATTGATATGAAGTTTTTCATTTTTATTATTTTTAAAAATGGCTCCCGTAAGTGTGTTGCCTTTTTTAATTACGCCAACGAAATTCCACTGATAAAGCACCGTCAGTTTTTTTTCGACAGCAGCCATAGCTTTTAATATACTATCTGCTACATGCGGCTCAAACTGGGTGTTACTTACCCAACCAGTTGCTACCTTCCCCGGGCCACCATAAACGGTATATATTTTCGCTCTAAACTCCCGCCAAAAGCCAGACGGTAATTGATGATTACCATCTATTGCAGCAACACCTGCAGCACTTAGCATACCACCCAACCAGGTGGTAGGTTCTACTATAATTGTTGATATTTTCAATCTCGCAGCTTGTATACCTGCTGCACTGCCGCCTGTTCCACCCCCTACCACAAGTATTTGGGTATTCAATACCCGCTGTGCGGTAACAGGCGTTACGACATTACAAACAAAAACAATAAGTGTATACTTCAGTATTTTGATCAAAAGTTTTGATTTTAAATGGCATTGCCGCCAATATTCTTTATAGTTATTCTGCCAATTTATTATTCAGTTTACTGGATCGATTCAAAGGTTTTCCATACCTGGTACAAAGCACGTGGTACATGAAAGCAGCCCTTCCACTTGCCGCCCTTTAAATCAAGTAGCACTTCGCCACGTCTGTTGAGGTACCCAAACCACTCGCCATAAGCAGGGTCGTTAAAATGAGCCCAGGTGTAGTCATGTACTTTCGTGAACCAATCCAGGCATCGTTGGTCGCCGGTGTAGGCATAGCCTTTGGCCAAAGCTACCAGTGCCTCCGCGTGCACCCACCATAACTTCTGATCCCACTCCAACTGCATCGGCGGTTTTTTCCGGATGTCTAAAAAGTAAAAAATACCGCCATATTCATTATCCCAACCATACTCCAAGGTGTTCAACATAATGGTGCAGGCCTTTTTAATCAAAGCTTCATCATGTAGTCGTTTTCCCAGATCCATGATAAACCACATTGCCTCTATCGTATGACCAGGGATCATTGTTCTGCCTTCAAAGCTGTCGCAAAAACTGCCATCTTCAAATACATTCTCCAGGATTAATCCCATCGATGGTTGGTAAAAAACATTCATCACTTCATCGATGAGGGCAGGTATAAAACTATCCACCCTTTCTTTGCCGATGATATGTTCCAACTCCAGGGATAAATTGCATAGTATCATTGGCAAACTGAAATTCTTTAAACTGCGGGTTCCGGGGTAAGCTTTATTGTATTTCCCCTTCCAGTTATGTTGCCGGCGGATGATGTTTTCAAATGTTTCTAAAGCGATTTTTTTATGATTTTCACTTGGCAAGGCTTTATCCAAGGCAGCAAAGGCCATCGTGGCGAAGCAATCACTAAAAATATTATAGGGCTGTACCAGTGGTTGGCCCGAGGCTGTAAGGGAAAAATACCAGTTACCGTGCTCATCCCGGCCATACTTTTGCATAAATCCGGCCCCATGCAACGCCATATCCAACCAGGCTGATTTATGCTCTACTTCATTGTACATAAAGCTAAAGCACCAAACTTCCCTTCCCTGCAACCACATAAACTTATCGGTATCATACACTTTGCCTGATCGATCCAAACAAGTAAAATAACCCCCATTGGCAGTATCCTTACTATTGGATAACCAAAATGGCAACACATTTTCCAACAACGTATTCTTGTAAAGTGACGCATAGGCTTTTAATGCATTCATTGTATTTGTAGCTTCTGTACCTCCTATTGATGCAATATTTTCCATATTTCAACAATTGATTTTAAATTCTTTTTGAAATCTTCAACAATGATAATATTATTTTTTGAAAAAATGGACTTCTTTTTAATTAATTTTAATAACTAACCAGACTATCTCTACTTTTTTATCGAAATAGAAGTTTTATATTGAATTAACACTATTTTTAACGAATCTCAATTTTTTCCTATGGCCGATTCGCATCTAATATTTGAAGTGTTTTCAAATGACAATACCGGTGGTGTTGCGCACAAAAACAGGTTGCTCAAAAGAATCATCATCAATTACATGGACCTTACCGGAAATGTAACCATTGCTGAACTTTCTAAGGAGCTGAATATGAGTGCGCCAAAAACAACGAATCTTATAGCTGAACTAATGGAGGATGGGCTTATTAAAGATTATGGAAAAGTAGACTCTACTGGCGGCAGAAGAGCCAGCTTATATGGACTCGTAGCTGATTCCTGCTTTTTTGTTGGCGTCGACATCAAAAAATATTATGTAAATATTGGACTGATTGATTTTAAAAAAAATCTTGAAATCATTCACGAAAAAATACCCTACACACTTGAAAACTCTCCCGCTTCTTTCCAACTACTGCTGGAAATCATAAAACAGTTTCTTGAACAGGTACCGGTAGCTAAAAAGAAAATACTCGGGATGGGTATCAACCTATCCGGAAGGGTGAACCATACTACCGGCTACAGTTTTAGTTTCTTTCACTTTCATGAAGAGCCTTTAAGTCAAACCATTGAGATGGAGATTGGCATCAGAACATTTATTCAAAATGATAGCAAGGCGATGGCATACGGAGAGTTTTGCTGCGGCGTGGTTAGCAATGAAAAAAATGTATTGTTTGTAAACATGGATTATGGTGTAGGACTCGGTATTTTGATTGATGGTAAAATCTATTATGGCAAATCAGGTTTTAGCGGAGAATTTGGGCACATTCCATTTTTTAACAATGAAATTATTTGTGGTTGTGGAAAAAAAGGATGTCTTGAAACGGAGGCCTCGGGCATTGCATTGCTTCGGGAGTTTAAGCAAAAAATCGAACAGGGGTCGAGCTCAATCCTAACTAAAAAAGATACAAACATGGATGAATTGAGGGTGGCTGATATTGTGCAGGCTGCCAAATCGGAGGATATACTAAGCATCGAACTCATTGCAGAAATAGGAGAAAAAATGGGAAAGGGATTGGCGGTTTTAATCAATCTGTTTAATCCTGAACTGGTAGTTCTTGGAGGTTCTTTGGCAGAAACAGGTGACTATATCAGGCTGCCAATAAAAAGTGCATTGAATAAATATTCCCTTAATCTTGTAAGTACTGATACAAAACTAGTAATTTCAAAACTCGGCGAAAATGTGGGCGTTATCGGTAGCGCTCTAATGGCAAGAAGCAGCTTGCTCCTGGAAAATCAATAGAGATTAAATGATTTTACTTTAGGCGTTTATCAAACAATGTGTATGCTGCATCAGAAATATTTTCGGGTTTTACTTACGACGCTGGCTAAATTGTTTCCATATCCTTCCCGTTACGATACTATATTGATCAAATTGAATCAGCTACTCTACAAATTCAAACTCAACCTCCATTTTAAATATATACGCCCGTTCACTAAAATATTCCATGCGGTAACTTCATGCTGTATTTTTCTGTTCCGCGTTTTCCAAATTAATAATTAACTTACCCAACATACAAAATACGAACAAGTCAATTCAACTATTTCACTTGTTTATTTTTTTCTGATAACATTTTTCTCTAACTGATTATGGTAAAAATGACTCGTTGTACAAAGTTGGTTTTGATGGTTTGCCTGCTGTTTACCGGCAACTATTTACGAGCGCAGCAACCAGTTCCTGATACACTCCTTAAATTTAAATACCAACAACTCTGCAGCAGCGACAACCTCCTCGAAAAGATGAGGCAGCAAAAAGGATATAAGAACCGGGAAGACAAAATGAACCAGGAAATTTTAAGTGGCGCCCGGCCAGCAGCGAATGACACCATCACCTTACCAGTCGTAATCCATATTATCAACCCCTCGCCCTTTGCCGTTTCCGATGTTCAGGTTATTAATGGCATCAACGAATTGAATGAAGCATTTAGTAAATCCGGTTTGTATTCTACGAGTCTTGGTGCCGATGCTAAAATAAAATTCTGTATCGCAAAGAAAGATCCCGATGGAGGAATTACCAGCGGCATCACCCGTACTACCTCCTATTTTGGAATGGATCTGAATATGGACAATGAAGATGATAAATTAAAAAACCTGATTCAATGGGATCCTGCCCGGTACATCAATATCTGGTTCATCAATAATATCAATGCAGAGTCTTATGCGGAATACAGTTGTGGTGTATGGACAAGGCTGGGTGTAGCCGGATATGCCACCATGCCGCCGGGTGGGGGTGTTTCGGATGGGATTGTAATCACAGGTTTTGGCAAATTACTGATACATGAAATGGGCCACTACCTGGGGCTTTACCATACATTTGATGGAGGCTGTTTTAACAACGACTGCACGGTAAATGGCGACCGTGTTTGTGACACACCGCCCGACGGAACGCTTCGTGCTTCTACCAGTTGCAGCAGCCCTTCCAACACTTGCAATTCAGATACACTGTCCAATTATTCAAATGGATTTTTTACTTCGGATGTGCCGGATCCTATCAGCAATTTTATGGATTATAGCAATGCCGCCTGTAGCAATGAATTTACCCAGGGCCAGGCAGACAGAATGCGGGCTGCGATTCTTACCCAAAGAAGCGGGTTGCTGCAAAATCAATGTGCGCCACCCTGCGGCGAAAATATGGTGGCTGCCTTCCTGAGAGATACGGCCTATACGTCCGCCGGCGAAACGGTAAACTTTACCAATACCAGCACCGGGGCTACCAATTATAGCTGGCTGGTAAACAATGTTGCCAGTGCGTCAACAGCCAATTTCTCCTTCACTTTCAATACAGCCGGTAAATATAAAATCACCCTAAAAGCATTCAATGCAGATTCCGCTTGCTTTTCTGCCGCCACTACTTATGTGATCGTTAACTGCGGTGTAAGTGCCCGCTTTTATTTCAACAAAAAAGCAATCGCTTCCAAATTGCCTTTGTACCCGGATAGTATCCTTTTCACCAATGCATCTTTTAAAGCAAATTCATTTAAGTGGCTGGTGAGCAATACTGCGGGTATGACAGAGCAGGTAGTGGGTACGGATAAAGACTTAACCTATACTTTTCCAACACCTGCTAATTATACCATCCGGCTAATAGCAACGGATGGTAGTTGCATTGACACGTCCAATATTTTTCGGTTAACGGTGCAGGACCCTACCGCCGATGCAGCCGTTTTTCTTTTCAACACCTATTGCTTTCAGCAAACAAAATTGAAGGTTAGTTTTTGTGTAGACAACTATGGCTTTGCACCTTTACCCGCTGGTACACCGGTTACTTTTTACGACAGTGATCCGAGGTTGCCGGGCGCCAACCAGTTACAACCTACTTTTTACCTGCCTTATCAAACACAGGGTGGATTTTGCCGATACTGTTTTTACGACCATACCCTCAATATACCGTATGCCGGGCTAAACCAATTGTACGCCGTATTCAACGACAGTGGAAACACTAAGCCCCTCGTGTTACCCAATCGTCCTTTTCCCGAAAAAAATTATGCAAACAATATCTCCTTCATCAATAATTTCAGGTTCAGGGTAAATGCTACACCAGCAATTTCAACGCTACTTCCAGGTGATACCCTACAGCTTACCGCACAAGCTTTTCCCGCCAACTTTCCATCGGCAACTTATTTGTGGAGTGATGCCTATAAACTCAGTTGCACGGCCTGTAGCCAGCCCTATTTATATGCAGATTCCGACCGGGTAAAACGAGTAATTGCCACCAGCCAGTTTGGCTGCAAAGACACCACCTATCTAACCATCAAAGTACCGCCAGCCAACGATTATACGATTAAGTTGAATCAGGTAATCTGTTCGTCGCAGGATAGTATGTCGGTCAATTTTTCACTGGCAAATGGATTCTTCCGGGGGGTGCTGCCTAAGAATTTAAAAGTATCTTTTTACAGGGGTAACCCCAATGTACCGGTAGCCGTTTTACTGCCACCCATTTTTTCAATAAAAGATACCATTTTTGGTCTTACAGCCACCTTTAATACCCGCATCAAACTGATGCCCGAAGGCACTTTGTATGCGGTGGTAAATGATAGCTCTGTAAGCCTTCCCGTTATCTTACCGAATACGCTAAAGCTGGAAAAAATTTATACAAATAATACTGATAGCATTGCTTATATCCCCAATAAAACTTTTGTAGACACCTCCATTTGCGAGGGCTTTGCCTATTTTGGATACAAGTTCACGGGCACTTACATCGACACCCTGAAAGGCTATAATGGATGCGATAGTATCCGAACCGTAAGACTGGTCGTACGACCTGTATTTAAAACAACTGTTACCACCGCTATTTGCCAGGGAGAAAACTATGCAGGCCATACCAGCACCGGCACTTACGTAGATGTGTATACAGCGATCAATGGATGCGACAGTACCCGAACCCTCAACCTTACAGTGAAGCCTGTTTTTGTTACCAGCGTAAATAAAATCATTTGCCAGGATGAAACCTATGCAGGCTATGGTACAAGTGGAATATACGTGGATAAATTTACCGCAATCAATGGCTGCGATAGCACCCGAACATTGACACTGACGGTGAATCCAAAGAAGTATTTAACCATCAGTCCGGAAATATGTGAGGGCGAAAGCTGGCTTGCAGCCGGCAGATTGCAAACAACTACCGGCGTTTACATTGATTCAATGAAAACTTACCTGGGTTGCGACAGTGTTAAAACTACCCGCCTAACGGTGCATCCAAAGCCAAAGCCAATATTGGGTGGCGACAGGGGCATTTGTATGGGAAGTACCTATACGCTTAACCCTGGTATTTTTCCCGAGTACCTTTGGCAAGATGGCAGTACAAATAATAGCTTTACCACGGCAATGCCTGGCAAATATTTCGTAAGGGTAACCACTCAATATGGCTGCATTGCAGCAGATACAATTTTGCTTGATAAAATACTACCATTGCCGGCAAACTTTTTACCGCCGGATAGTAGCCTTTGTAATGGCAATATCTTAACATTACAAGCGCCCGGATACAAAACCTATTTATGGAGTACCGGAAGTACCGACCGGCAAATCAGCGTCACCAAAACCGGCACTTACAAACTGCAGGTAACAGACCGCTTTGATTGCGCCGGAGCAGATTCAATGGATGTTTTCTTTTTTACCGATTGCATTATTGTTGGCATACCAAATGCTTTTTCGCCCAACCTCGATGGATTGAATGAAACCTTTAAACCTTATATAACTGCTCCGGTTACCAACTATACCATGCAAATATTTAACCGCCTTGGCCAGATGATTTTTGAAACTAAAAACCCTGTAACGGGCTGGGATGGACGCTATAAAGGTTCGGGCCAGGATCCGGCAACTTATGTGTACTATATTACGTTCAAAGATTTTAGAGGAGAAACGGTAAGTAAGCGGGGAACGGTGATATTGATACGGTAATAACTACGTGCGATTGTTTGCTGTTGTTGGTTTGTCTTACAAAGAAGCTATTTTTTACGCCCCTTCTGCACTTGTTGGTATGTGCTTAACAAAGTAAACCGTTCCGGAAATCCCGTTACTTTCCTTATTATCTACAAACGAAGTGTAAGTATGCACGCTACTGGCAGGCTCGATGATTTTTGCCTGCGCAGTTTTTACAATTGCCACATTCATGTAACCGCACACATGAGTCGCCGCATGAATAATTTTAAATGATGCACCATTGATTTACCAAAAAAAATTTACCGGAATCATCACCGACAATTGCTAAGTGGATACATGCGAGGACTATTAAATAAATTAAAAGATGAATATAAAAAATTATCTCATTTCAATTTACATATCCATTCATAATAGAGGGCGTTTACTGCTCACAAGCATATAAACCTATTACTACTTCATAAGCATTTAAGCGATAAAGCAATTTTTTATCTGCCAACTTGTATAATAAATCACAATAGCAACAACGAAGGAAATAGTGCGAAATAAATTTACAGCCCGCATGCTATAGTAAGGAAAATACTTTTTCTTTAGTCAGGGGTTTTTCAATATAGCCTACCACATTTTTATTTTCTATAGCCCTTTGTTTATCATTGTTATCGATAGAGGAAGAAAGCATATAAATCTTAAAACGACTTTTTGTTTTTTCATTCAGTTTATCAAAATGGTCAACAAAATCCCATCCAGACCAGATAGGCATATTGATATCGAGTAATAATATGCTCATACTAGTATTGCTCTCAATGTCTGACGAGATGTAGTCAAATGCCTTAAGAGGGTCAGTGAAGTCACGGATATCGCCATCAATAACTGCATCTTTAATGGCCAAATCACATAGCAGGTTATTCACCGGGTCGTTATCGATTATTATAAATCGTAGGGGTATCATTGCGATAGATTTTATAATGAACTAAATTCAATTCTAAATTGTGTGCCTTCATTTACCTTACTACTAATATTGATTTTTCCACCCATGGATTCTACCTGTGTTTTCACCATATATAATCCCATTCCCTTTCCCTCTGCCCTGTCGGTATGAAAACGTTTGTACAATCCAAATACATGCTCCCCGGCTGTGGAAAGGTCAATACCTATTCCATTATCTTCAAATAGCAAAACAACTTTGCCGTTCACCTTACAGCTGGTACTTTTTATAACCGGTGGCACAGTCGACTGCCTGTATTTTATGCTG
>JBBQQP010000077.1:0-11254 GCA_038215675.1 Chitinophagales bacterium
AGAGTTGGTTACGAAGTATAAGCCAAGTGATAAAATTTCAGTTGTCTTTTCCAGAAATGGTGCAGACAAGACTGTGACTGCAGTTTTAAAAAATAAAGCTGGTAATTTTGATCTTGTTAAAGTTGATAACTCGGCGCTTTCAAAATTAGGTGCTGAATTTGCCACACTAGATGCTAAGAAGTCAAAAGAGTATGGGATACAAGGTGGTGTTTTGGTAAAAAAAATAGGCAATGGCGCATTAAGCGATCAAACCAGGATGAGAGATGGGTTTATCATCGTAAAGGCAAATGAAACAGAAATTAAAAATTTAGATGAATTATCAAAAATACTTGGCAATGCCAAGACTATTACAATCAGTGGATTTTATCCAGGTTATGATGGTTTATATGATTATCCAATAACATTGGAATAAAGTTTTTTTAGTTTTTTGTTAAAGGTCAAAAGCGCACTGGTTTTCCAGGGCGCTTTTTTATATGAAGTCATATATTATATTTCTAAGCAATTATAAGCTAAGCCTTTATTCCTGGGATATCATTGAAAATGGTTTTAATAACAGGTAGTGGGTTACAACCGTTTTTAATAAATAGCAACATTGTACCTTTGCGGCTGTTATAAAATTATCATGAAGAAATTTAATGTGCCAGGAAATTACCGAAGTCCTTTAATTGCTGCGATAAAAAATAAGCGCAAACGGGATGATAAAATGAAGAAGGATTTTAGCCCTACCTTACTGGATTTTGGAACATTGCACATATACCTTGCCCGTCATTTTGGATTTTGTTATGGCGTGGAAAACGCAATTGATATTGCATTTCGTACAATTGAAGAAAACATAGGTAAACGAATTTTCCTTTTAAGTGAGATGATACACAACCCGCAGGTTAATGCAGACTTGCAACTAAAGGGCGTTCAATTTTTACAGGATACAAAGGGTAAACAAATTGTGCCCTTTGAAACGCTTACCAAAGATGACGTTGTCATCATTCCGGCATTTGGTACGACACTCGCTATTGAAGAAAAATTAAATGCAATCGGCATTGCAACCGAAAAATACAATACCACCTGCCCTTTTGTAGAAAAGGTTTGGAATAGAAGTGAGCAGATTGCAAAGAAAACATACAGCGTGATTGTGCATGGCAAACCCCTGCACGAAGAAACGAGAGCTACTTTTTCGCATGCAGCCAACAATGCGCCTACTATTGTTGTAAATGATATGCAAGAAACGATTCGATTAAGTGAATACATCACAGGGGAAAAATCGCCTGAAGAATTTTACAATGAATTTAAAGGGCGTTACTCCGAGGGATTCAATGTTGAAAAAGACCTGCAAAGATTTGGTGTTGTAAACCAAACTACAATGCTGGCAAGCGACACTCAAAGCATTGCTGATTTTCTAAAACAGGTGATGATCAAAAAATTTAACCTGACAGACGCAACCGTTGAAGAAAGATTTGCAGAAACCAGGGATACACTTTGTTATGCGACCAATGACAACCAAACTGCAGTTTATGGGCTACTACCAACTGAAGCTGACTTTGCGATTGTTGTTGGTGGATACAATAGCAGCAATACATCGCACCTGGTTGAACTTTGTGAAGAAAAATTACCTACTTATTTTATAGATTCGGAAGATAAAATCATTTCATCCCAAAGCATCCAACATTTTAATTTTCATACAAAAAAAGAAATAATTACCGAAGCCTTTTTACCTGATAAAAGTCCGGTAAAAATTTTATTGACCAGTGGTGCAAGTTGCCCCGATGCAATGGTTGAAGGTGTGATTGCTAAACTGGTTTCCTTTTACAGTACATCTACAACAATAGATAAAATCATTGAGGAATTTAGCCTGTAAAGTTGCCGTCTATGAAAGATTGTCCTTCCCAAAAATCTATTTTACAAGCCTGAGAGCAAACTCTAATTGCTCTTCCATAGTTAAGTTGGTATTATCCAATGTGATTGCATCTTCGGCTTTTCGCAACGGACTCACCTCTCGGTTAGAATCAATATAGTCCCGCATTTCGAGATTTGCTTTAACTTCTTCTATGCTGATATTGGGATTTTTTTCATACAAATCTTTAAACCTACGCTCTACCCTTGTTGAACTATCGGCTGTCATAAAAAACTTGATCTCTGCATTCGGAAATACAGTGGTACCTATATCGCGACCATCCATTACGATCCCTTTCTTCTGCCCCATTTTTTGTTGCTGGGTAACGGCAAAAGTTCTCACTTCCCTGATGGCAGCAACATCGCTTACTTTATCCGCAATCACCAGATCTCTTATGAGGTATTCTATATTTTCATCATTGAGGAAAATTTCAGACTGCTGGGATTTTTCATTGAAATGAAAATCGATGTGGATATTATTTAATGCATCTTTAACTTCTTTGTGGTCGGTCCAGTCAATATGATTACGTAAAAAATACAACGTGATTGCACGATACATTGCCCCACTATCAATATAAGCATATCCCAGCTTCTTGGCCAATTGTTTGGCAAGCGTGCTTTTGCCACATGCCGACCATCCATCGATTGTTACAATTTTCCTTTTCATTTTAGCAAAAGTCAATTAAAAATTTCAGCCATCAAAACAAACTCCAAGATAATTTACACGACAATTGATCACTTATAACTTTATTAAAAAAAGCCATCCGTTTTGGATGGCTTCATTAAAATGATTAAGCTATTTAATTAAGCTTTGGGTGCAGCTTCCTCTTCCTCTTCCTTTTTCTCTTCAGCAGGTTTTAAGCTAAATTCGATTTTCTCTTTCTTCTCATCCAAATCAGCAATCAGCGTGTCACCTTCCTTCACATTCATATTAAGTATCTCTTCAGCTAATGGATCTTCCAGATATTTCTGAATAGCCCTGTGCAATGGCCTTGCACCAAACTGTGAATCGTATCCCTTCTCAGCAATAAAGTCTTTAGCCTGAGCTGTTAGTTCCATTGCAAAGCCAAGATTTACCAATCTTTTCATAACACCCTTCATCAGGATATCAATGATTTCGAAAATATTTTCTTTTGTAAGCGAATTAAAAATAATTACATCATCGATCCTGTTTAAAAACTCCGGACTAAAGGTTCTTTTCAGTGCTTTTTCAATAACAGCTTTATTATTTTCGTCTGCATTTTGTATCCTTGAAGCAGTTGCAAAACCTACGCCTTCGCCAAAATCTTTTAACTGGCGGGCTCCAATATTAGATGTCATGATGATCACCGTATTTTTAAAATCAATCTTCCTGCCCATTCCATCAGTTAACTGTCCATCATCCAACACTTGCAACAGTATATTATAAATATCGGGATGCGCTTTCTCGATTTCATCCAGCAGAATAACACTATACGGTTTCCGTCTTACACGTTCTGTAAGCTGTCCACCCTCTTCATATCCAACATATCCCGGAGGTGCACCAATTAAACGGCTAACGGTAAACTTCTCCATATACTCACTCATGTCAATGCGAATCAGCGAATCATCGTTGTCAAACATATAACGGGCGAGCGACCTGGCTAATTCTGTTTTACCAACCCCCGTTGGGCCAAGGAAAATAAATGTACCAATTGGCTTTTTGGGATCCTTCAAACCAACTCTGTTACGCTGTATGGCTTTTACTACTTTTGAAATAGCCTCTTCTTGCCCAACTACTACATCTTTAAGGTCATCACCCATGCGACGTAACTTTTCTGTTTCAGCTTGTACCATCCGTTTTACAGGAATGCCTGTCATCATACTAATTACCTCTGCTATATCTTCTTCTTCAATCGGAAAGCGTTTATTTTTACTTTCTTCCTCCCACTCACTTTTTGCTTTTTCCAAATCTTCCTGAAGCCTTTTTTCGGAATCCCTCAATGAGGCAGCTTCTTCAAAACGCTGACTTTTTACCACCTTATTCTTCTCCAGCTTAATGTCCTCGATTTTCTTTTCCAGATCAATTACCTCTTGTGGTACGTTGATGTTTTTGATGTGTTTTCTTGCACCCACTTCATCCATTACGTCAATAGCCTTATCTGGTAACAAACGATCCGTCATGTACCTTTCGCTTAATTTAACACAGGCATCAATGGCCGTATCGCTATAAATAACGTTGTGGTAATCTTCGTATTTACTTTTGATGTTGGTTAGAATCTGTATGGTCTCATCCACGGAAGGTTGCTCAACAATTACTTTTTGAAAACGGCGATCAAGTGCTCCATCTTTCTCAATATGCATTCTATATTCATCGAGTGTAGATGCTCCTATACACTGCAATTCACCTCTTGCTAAAGCCGGTTTAAAGATGTTGCTTGCATCCAACGATCCACTTGCACCACCTGCTCCTACTATAGTGTGTATTTCATCAATGAATAAGATTACGTCCCTATTCTTTTCCAGTTCATTCATGATTGCTTTCATGCGTTCTTCAAATTGTCCACGATATTTCGTTCCGGCAACAAGTGCTGCAAGATCCAATGAAACCACTCTTTTATCAAATAACACACGACTTACTTTACGCTGAACGATGCGCAACGCAAGACCTTCTACTATGGCTGTTTTACCCACACCTGGTTCACCGATTAAAATAGGATTATTCTTTTTGCGGCGGGATAAAATTTGCGATACCCGCTCAATTTCATTCTCCCTGCCGACTATCGGATCCAATGTTCCGTTTTCTGCCAACCTTGTAATATCTCTTCCAAAATTGTCCAATACGGGAGTCTTGGTTTTGGGCTGATTGGTTGCTCCTCCTCGTTGCGCTTTTTGTTGCTGGCCATATTGTTTTCTTTCTTCATCGAAATCATCTTCATTTTCATCAGAAAACTCTGCAGCAGGAGGAGTACTTGTTACAAAGCCCAACTCGTTTTTAAAAATATCATAATCTACGTCAAACTGATTTAAGATTTGAGTAGCAATATTTTCTTTGTTTTTAAGAATTGACAGCATAAGGTGTTCGCTTTCTACCATCACACTTTTGTGCGCTTTGGCTTCAAGGACGGTAATCCTTATTACTTTTTCTGCCTGCTTTGTAAGTGGAAGAGAGTTGATGTTGGCAATATTTTTACCCGTTTTATCTTTCACGGCTACTTCTATTTCTTTACGTAATTCGTAGAGGTCAACATTGAGTGATTTTAATATTTTGATGGCGGTGTTCTCCCCATCTCTTATTAAACCCAATACCAGATGTTCTGTCCCAATGAAGTCATTTCCTAAACGCAAAGCTTCCTCCCTGCTGTAGGAAATTATTTCTTTAACCTGTGCTGAAAAGTTGTTGTCCATATATTGAATTTTACTTGTACAATAATAACGATTATTTAGTAGAATAAGTTTGGCGTTAGGCCGAAATGTTGAAATGTTGAAAAGAATAAAAAGATAAAAAGAACGCTAATTGTGGCTTGCGCTCACTCAAATATTCTGTTTCTAAATTACCAATCGGCTATTCATTTACAACCAACTTTTAATTTTATCGTGGTTATTTTCTACCGGATCAAATAAACGCAAAATTTCCCTTTACTTTACAATTTAATAAAAGCGGTACCAACAATAAAAATTTTAACTTTTGGTTTATTGATAAAACACCAATCTTTTTACTCTAGCCACCAAACTCATAACTTTACTCCATGAATGTCAAAATAGATACCAAAGAGAAATTTGTTGTGATTATACCACAGGAACCTGAACTTACTGCTATAATGACAGAAGAACTTGCTGGTATGTTGCGTGAATACCTACAAAAAGACAGACCTCATATCATTTTAAATCTGCACGTGGTTAATAATTTAGATGAAAACAGTTGTGGAATCCTCACCAGCCTTCAACAAGAATTTTATGAAAACGATTGCTCATTTGTTATTTGTGCATTGAAAAAAGAGGTAGAGGAAAAGTTGGATCAACTGGAACTATTGGAATTATTAAATGTAACGCCAACAGAAAGTGAGGCCTGGGACATCGTTCAGATGGAAGAAATAGAACGGGAGTTGATGCAGGGAGAAGATTAAGCAGACCGTGTAATTTTGAATTAAATAATAAATATAAAGTCAAAAACGTTTTATAGCATTCATCATCTAATCTTTTAACCCGATTAATAACTTACATTGATAGCACTCACCATATTAGGAAACAATTCGGCTATACCTGCTTTTGGAAGATGCCCGACCGCACAGGCATTGCAGTTACAGGAAGAATATTGTTTAATTGATTGTGGTGAAGGAACCCAGTTGCAACTAGCCAAATATAAAATCAGAAAAAGTAAAATCAATCATATTTTTATTTCACATCTGCATGGAGACCATTATTTTGGTTTAATAGGGTTAATTACCAGTATGAGTTTGCTGAACAGAACACAAGATCTACACATTCATGCACCAGCTGCGTTAGAACAGATTATTGATTTGCAATTAAAAGTTGGGGCAACAAGTTTATCATACAAGCTAATATTTCATGCGATTGGTGCTGAAGGATTGTTGGTAGATGCAAATAAATTTACGGTTTTTGCATTTCCTGTAAAGCATCGGGTTGAATGTTGGGGATTTTTATTCAGACAGAAAAAGAATCCAAGAAGTATTGACCCGGTAAGAATCAAAGCTTACGAAGTGCCTGCCTCCTTTTACGACAAATTGCAAAAAGGGGAAGACTATATTACAAAAAAAGGCACCATCATACCGAATGAAGAGGTAACTATTGCCAACAGTCCGGCAAAAAGTTATGCATACTGTGCTGATACAATTTTTGATGAAACGCTTGCTGAAAAGGTACATGGGGTCGATTTGTTATATCATGAAACAACCTATCTTAAAGATGCAACAGATAAAGCGACTGAACGTTTTCACTGCACAACTGAACAGGCAGGTAAAATCGCACATAAAGCAGCTGTAAAAAAGCTAATCATCGGGCATTTTTCATCAAGATATGAGCTACTGGAAGATTTTTTAACTGAAACGAAAGAGGTTTTTGAAAACACAGAACTAGCCCTGGAGGGAGCATGTTACCTGATTTAATCCTCGTCAAGATCAACTACGTTATTGAAACCCTGGGCCAACACCCATTTATAAAATTCATGAAACCATTTGCGCCATGCTGCTTCATTGTGAGCTCCGTTAGGATCGTTTACTGTATAAATAAAGGCTTTTGAATTTTCTCCCAATTTTTCGGTAATCTCTTTCATATCTGCCACATACTGTTCGCCTTCCAGACCGCCAATATAAAAAAATACGGTTCCCTTTACCTTGTCACCGGATATATCAGTGAGTTTCTTTATTTCCCTGGCCGTCCAGAAAGCCGGAGAAAAGATGCCTCCTTTACCAAATACTTCGGGGTACTTCAACATCGCATAATACGAAATTAAACCTCCCATGGAGCTTCCTGCAATGATGGTATTTTCACTTGTTGTAAGCGTACGGTAATGCTGATCGATAAAAGGCTTTAAATTTTTTACAATAAACTCAAGATATTGGTCACCCGTACCTTTTCCGAAACCCTTAAAATCATAGGGATTATATTCATTCATTCTGTTCGGTCCATTATCTATACCAACTATGATACATGCAGGCTTACCCTTTCTTATCATTGAATCGGCACATTCATCTACTCCCCACTCACCAAAACCCGCTGTATAGTCATCAAATATATTTTGCCCATCGTGCATATACATCACGGGATAATGCTTTTTACTTTTCGCATAGCCGGACGGTAAGTAAAGCCATATTCTACGGGTAGTTTCCAATTGCGGCATTGGAAAGGCCGTATCCATAATACGTACATTCGGCGATACTGTATGTTTCCTTTCAGCAACCGGGAAATCATCTTGCCAGCCCTGGATTGAAACCTCAACGATGGTGTCTGACAATAAATCTATCTGGCGGTTTTCAATCGCATTTCCGTTGGTATTACATTCTGCAGATTGCCACCCTCCCCTGGTAAATTTAAACTGGTGGTTACCCGCCTTTAAATTTTCTACCACAATAAAATCGGCACCATTAATTTTTGAAAAAGCAACTCCTGTTACCGAAGGGTTCCAACCATTAAAATTGCCGGCTATAAATACACTGTCAGGCCAATGGCTGGATGGCACTTCACGTATTTGAAACCTGACCCTAAATTGAGCAGCGGCATACTGGTAACAAATAACAAAAATACCGCACAGTAACATTGCTTTACAGTTACGGGAAACAAACGTTGGCATGCGTTTTTTTTTATTTATTTATTTAGATAAGCTTTTACTTTTTGATAAATTGGCTCACTCAATGGAGTGACCGGTAAACGAAGAATATTTTGTATAAAACCAAGTTCTGTCAAAAATGCTTTTACACCTGCAGGATTATTTTCTGTAAATAAAAGATTGTACACTTCCAGCAAAGGATCGTTTAGATTTTTAGCGGTGGCGAAATCATTTTTTAAACCCGCTCTCACCATATCTGAAAATTCTTTTGGAAAGCAGTTGGCTGCCACACTGATAACGCCATCTAATCCACAAGCTAATTCAGGTAATACTAGATCGTCATCTCCGCTAACTACCAAAAAACCGGCAGGTCTTTCTTTGAGAATCTGAATGCACTGGCTGATATTATTTCCTGCTTCTTTAATGCCTGCAACATTTGCAACATCATTGGCTAACCGAAGTGTAGTGGCAGCTTCCATATTGCGGCCCGTTCTTCCTGGCACATTGTACAGTATAATTGGCCTTGGTGATGCTTCGGCGATTGCTTTGTAATGCTGAAAGATACCTTCCTGGGATGGTTTATTGTAATACGGACAGGCACTCAACACTGCAACGGCTTTATCAAGTGGGTAGCTTTTTACATCAGCTACTACTTCTTTTGTATTATTTCCTCCAATGCCCACTACTACGGGTACTCTACCATTTATCTGATCGTAAGTGAAATTTATAATTTCCAGTTTTTCCTCCTTATCAAGGGTTGGCGTTTCACCCGTAGTACCCAGCGTTACGATGTACTCTACACCATTGCCAATGATAAAATCAATCAGTTTACCCAATGCTTCAAAGTCCACAGATTCATCACTTTTAAATGGTGTTACAATCGCCACACCAGTTCCTCTTAGTTGCTCACTTAATTTCATGCTCGGTTTTTTTGGTGAAGTTATAATTATGCATCCAAACGATAAAACAAAAAGGTTCAGATGGCGAGCTACATTTCTATAGCATTTTTGAATTGATCACAATGGTGTAAATAGCAAACAGTTCGGTTTGAACTAAATAGTAATAAATTCAATTAATTTAAATCATTGTTATTGTATGCTTTTTAAAATAAACTTGCAGTGTAACGCAATTTCATCAATTTTAAAAAAATTCACAATGAAAAATTCAACTAAAATATTGGCCGCTGCGGCTGTCGGCATCATTGCAGGCGGTTTACTGGGATTGTTATTTGCTCCTGAAAAAGGGGAGGACACCCGAAAAAAAATGGCTCAAAAAGGGGGTTCCATTCTTGATAAAATAAAGGGTGATATTAGTAAAGAAAAAATCGCCAACCTGAAGGAGAAATTGGAAGCACGATTGCAAAAGGTGAATGCTAAAATGGAGGAAATTTCCAAAGCGGATTATTCTAAATATGCTTAAATAATAAATAATGTTACAACAGGAGTTCAATAAAGCAGAGGAACTTGCATCGCAATTAAAAGCTTATATCAATACAGAAATTGAACTGGCAAAACTGATTGCTGCTGAAAACCTGTCGAGAGTATTTTCTAACCTGATTGCGGTGATATTAGTGTGCATTGTCTTTTTGCTTTTCTTGTTATTTGCAAGTTTTACTGTTGCATACCTTGCAGGTAAATGGACGGGGGAAATGTGGATGGGTTTTTTAACAGTGACGCTCTTTTATTTGTTACTGGGGATTATTGCATGGTTTACCAGGGAGAAATTACTCCGGGTTCCAATTATGAACTCGATCCTTCGTCAGTTATTTAATAAAGAAATAAAAGAAAATCTTACCTCAAAAAATAGTTAGGTTGGTGCCAATCAAAAGACCTGCATTTTATGTGCAGGCCTTTCTCATTTTGTATAAATTTTTGAAGCAAAGTACGATAGTTCCTAATTTAAAGCAAAAGCAGGCGAGCTAAAATGTGAATTCAATATTTTAGAACTGGCTAAATATTTCTTTTCAGGACTATATATAAACAGGCAGGTACCATCCTTAATTTTGTTAATGATTGATTTGTGTAGCCGTCTTGGAACTGCAGGGCATCCCCAGCTTCTGCCAATATAACCCTGTGAATGAATCAAACTTTCATTTACGTAATCTGCGCCGTGAATTACAATATCCCGCATGTTTGCATTGTCATTGATGCCCCGTTCCATACCCTGTAATCTTAAGGAGTAACCATTACCCCCCACATAAGTACCAAGGGTTTCATAAAAACCAAGGCTACTTTTATTACTGGAAGGGCGATTGGAAAACTGATTGGCAAATTCTTTACCCGATTGCATGCCATGTGCTACGTAAGTATTAAAAAGAATTTTGCAGTTTCTAAGATCAATGATAAACATTCTTTTTTCTGATGAAGGTTTACTAAAGTCTACTATAGTTATGATGTTCTCATTTGCAAGTGTGCCTTTTCCTCTCATGTAACTGAACCCCTTCATGGCATAATTAAACACCTGCCTTCCTAAACCCAGGGAACCCAATCGAAGACTATCGTATAAACCAAATTGTATGTTCGAAGCAACATCAACCTTCATCAAACTTGAATCGGGCATAACAACAGGTGAAATCTTTTTGTCATTTAACATCTTGCCAAATGGATTTGATTTCGCAAAAACAAAGGGCATGTGTAAAATAAATATACAAAGGGAAGAAAAGAATAGATAAACTTTTTTGATGCGAAATTTTTTTGTCATTTTCTTTGGGGATATTGTTAAAAAATTATTTCGAAATGCAAATGTCGGCTAATTACGTACAGTTGAATGTTAAAATTGCCTGTTAGAAAGAATCTCACTAATTCTCAACAAACAAATAAAATCCGAGCATGAGCTATTGAGCAATTTTTCCGTGAAAATTCATTAGAGTTAACAACGTGCGATATTCGATTACCTTAGAGCCATTTTAAAATTATAAGCCATCTAATCAATTATACGCCAACTTCTTAAACAATAGGCTGATGTGAATTTTTATCTTTCTGTAAGGTCCGGGAATTATCCTAAAAAAATCAATGCCTGTAAAACACTTTGGTTTTTCAGGCATCATGAAAAATAATTTTTTTTTTTAAGAAAGTCTAAATTTTATTCCTTTTTTACCAGCGCTTCATACAACACTTCAATGGT